>NZ_JAGTPI010000022.1:0-79589 GCF_021147825.1 Pseudomonas quasicaspiana | reverse complement strand
AGGGCATGGTCAGATCCTCGCGAAATCGACCCTGCCAGTTAAAAACTGTTACCTATGTGCGTGAACTGATTTGTAACCCATGTGGGTGAGTCATACCGGGCAAGAGCGTTTTGCTTACTTTTGCGCTTTCAAAAGTGAGGCGCTGTAAAAGCGCAACCAATATCAGCCGTGGCTCCGGTAACGGATATGTACACAAGAATTGCTGCATGAAAGTTGTGTAGATACCTATGCCGCGAAAGAGCGACGCGGCCTGCAGTAAAACCGCGGTGTTCTTATCGTCGCAATGCCGCCCAGACCAAGCACCGCTCTCACAGGAAACCGAGTTCGCCACGCGACAACGCGGTGCCCAAGGACACCGCGCCGTCTAACACATATCTCTCAATACCCCGTAACCGCCCCTGGAATCCACGAAGTCCCTGCCAGCGGCACCCGCGCCATCGCCGCTGATTCAACCGTCAATGCCACCAGATCCTCAGGATCAAGGTTGTGCAGGTGCGATTTGCCGCAGGCCCGGGCCATGGTCTGTGCTTCCAGGACCAGCACCCGCAAGTAGTTGGCCAGACGACGGCCACCTTCCACCGGGTCCAGACGCTTGGACAACTCAGGATCCTGCGTGGTGATACCCGCAGGGTCGCGACCGTTCTGCCAATCGTCATAGAAGCCCGCCGCCGAACCGATTTTTTTCAGCTCCTCGTCCAGACGTGGATGGTTATCGCCCAACGCGATCAACGCCGCAGTACCGATGGCAACAGCGTCGGCACCGAGTGCCATGGCCTTGGCCACATCGGCACCATTACGAATGCCGCCGGAAACGATCAACTGAACCTTGCGGTGCATGCCCATCTCTTGCAGCGCCTGAACAGCTTGCGGGATGGAGCAAAGGATCGGCAGGCCGACGTGCTCGATGAACACCTCCTGCGTTGCCGCCGTACCGCCTTGCATGCCGTCGAGCACGATCACGTCGGCACCGGCTTTAACCGCCAGCTTGACGTCGTAATACGGGCGACTTGCGCCGATCTTCACGTAGATCGGTTTTTCCCAATCGGTGATTTCGCGAATCTCGGCAATCTTGATCGCCAGGTCATCCGGGCCGGTCCAGTCCGGGTGGCGACAGGCCGAACGCTGGTCGACGCCAATCGGCAAGGTGCGCATACCGGCCACACGCTCGGTGACTTTCATGCCGAGCAGCATGCCGCCACCGCCCGGTTTGGCGCCCTGCCCCAGCACGATTTCGATGGCATCCGCTTTGCGCAGGTCATCAGGGTTCATGCCGTAACGCGATGGCAGGTACTGATAAACCAGATGCTGAGACTGACCACGCTCTTCCGGGGTCATACCGCCGTCGCCCGTGGTGGTACTGGTCCCGGCAATGGACGCGCCGCGACCCAGGGCTTCCTTGGCGTTGGCCGACAATGCGCCGAAGCTCATGCCAGCGATGGTCACCGGGATTTTCAGGTGGAGCGGTTTCTTGGCGAAACGGTTGCCGAGGATCACGTCGGTGCCGCACTTCTCGCGATAGCCTTCCAGCGGATAGCGGGACACGCTGGCGCCCAGCAACAGCAAGTCATCAAAGTGCGGCAGCTTGCGCTTGGTGCCGCCGCCACGAATGTCATAGATGCCGGTTTCGGCGGCGCGCTGGATTTCCTGAATGGTCAGCCGGTCGAAGGTCGCTGATTCGCGCAGTACGGGAGTCGCTGCTTTCGGGTTAATAGAGTCGCTCATGGTGTGGCTCCTGAATCAGTACGCAGACGCGTTATCGACTTTGAAGTTGTACAACTGACGGGCCGAGCCATAGCGCTTGAAATCAGCGGCCTTGTGCTCGAAACCGGCGCGATTGAGCAACCCTTGCAGTTCTTCCAGATGCTCGGCGCGCATCTCTTTCTCGATGCAGTCCGAGCCCAGGGATTCCACAGTGCCTTTGACGTAGATGTGGGTTTCATACAGCGAGTCGCCCAGCGCATCGCCCGCGTCACCGCACACCACCAGTCGCCCGGCCTGGCCCATGAAGCAGCTCATGTGGCCGATGCTGCCACCGACCACGATGTCGATGCCTTTCATGGAAATGCCGCAGCGCGCTCCGGCGTCACCCTCAATGACCAGCAAGCCGCCGTGAGCCGTGGCGCCTGCAGCCTGGGACGCGCTGCCTTTGACCCGCACGTAACCGGACATCATGTTCTCGGCACAACCCACGCCGACATTGCCGTGCACGGTGATCGAGGCCTTCTGGTTCATGCCCGCGCAGTAGTAACCGGCATGGCCCTGAATATCGATGGACACCGCTTCGTTGACGCCGACCGCCAGGTTGTGTGCGCCGTTGGCGTGAGTCACCACCCACTCGCGATCCTGCACGTTATTGACTTGATCGTGCAGCGCCTGATTCAGCTCGCGGACGGTGGAGGTGGAAAGATCGATGGTTTTCATGTGTGCGCTCCTTAAGCCGACTCGCGTTCCCAGATGTACATGGTGGCCGGGACGGGTTCCCAGACCTTGGCGTTTTCGATACCCGGCAGGCTCGACAGCGCCTGATACTCCGAGGCCATGGCCACGTAATCATCGGTTTCAGCGAGGATGGCTGGCTTGCAGGCAATCGGATCACGGATCACCGCGAAGCCATTACGGGTGCCGATGGCGAAAGTGAAAAAGCCGTCCAGTGCGTCCAGCGAACTGTCCAGGGCGGTCTTCAGCGAATCGCCCTGTTGCAGACGCCAGGCGAGGTAACCGGCGGCCACTTCAGTGTCGTTTTCGGTGTCGAAATTGATGCCTTCGCGGCGCAGTTCCTGACGCAGGCGGAAATGGTTGGACAGCGAGCCGTTGTGCACCAGGCACAGGTCCGCGCCTGTCGAAAACGGATGGCTGCCTTCCATGGTCACCGCGCTTTCCGTGGCCATGCGGGTGTGGCCAATGATGTGGCTACCCTTCATGTTCGCCAGACCGAAGCGTTCGGAAATCTCCTTGGGCAGGCCCATACCCTTGAGAATCTCGATGCTCTTGCCGGCACTCATGATCCGCACGCTGGGTGCCAGTTCAGCCAGTGCGGCACGCACCACCGCTTCTTCGGCCTTGACCTTGAGCACGATGGCGCTGGCGTTCTGAAACCAGTCCAGAGACGTCGCCAGACGATCTTCCAGCGCGGCAACCAGCGCCTGAAAGTCGTAGTCCTCAGTGGTCGACTGCAAGGTCAGTTTGATCCAGCCGTCCCCCACTTCATCGCCATAAATCGCAAACCCTGCGCTGTCCGGGCCGCGATCCGTCATGGCTTCGAGCATCGGTTCAAACAACTTGCCGAGCTGGGACTCCAGCGCCGGATTTTTCAAATACAAGCCAACGATTCCGCACATAGCCTCACCTTGTTCGGGAGCGGTAAGCTGCAAGCTTTAAGCTGCAAGCTGACCGGGTAGATAAATAGTTTTGTGTCGTTGCCGCAGACTGCTTTTCCTTGCCGCTTGCAGCTTGAAACTCGCAGCTGCCGCCCAGCTAAATCAGAAAAACTCGGTGTAGCGCTTGATCTCCCAATCACTCACATGGCGGCTGTACTCCACCCACTCCATGCGCTTGAGCTTGATGAATTCGCCAACGATTTCCTGACCCATCACTTCAGCGAACAGCGGGTCCGCTTCCAGCGCATCGCAGGCTTCCTTGAGGGACTGCGGCAGCGTCTTGATGCCGCGCGCGGCGATTTCTTCAAGGCTCAGGCTGTAGAGGTTTTCGTTGCAGATCTGCTCGGGTTCCAGCTGGCGGTCGATACCGTCCAGGCCCGCAGCGATGATCGCGGCGCTGACCAGATAGGGGTTGCACCCGGCGTCCGGCAGACGGAATTCCAGGCGGCCGTAAGGCACGCGGACCATTGCCGAGCGGTTGTTGGCACCAAAGGCAATAAAGGCTGGCGCCCAGGTCGCGCCTGATAGCGAATTACCCACAACAAGCCGCTTGTAGGAGTTGACGGTCGGTGCGGCAAAGGCACACAGCGCCGGGCCATGGGCAAGCAGACCCGCCGCGAAGTGGTAGGCCATTTTCGACAGGCCCATACCGTGCTTGTCGCTGGCATCGAAGAACAGGTTTTTGCTTTCGGCGCTGCTGATCGACAGGTGAAAGTGCATGCCGTTACCGGCGCGCTTCGGGTCCGGTTTTGGCATGAAGGAGCAGATCATGCCCATGTCATTGGCGATCTCACCGGCCGCCATGCGGAAGAACGTGAAGCGGTCCGCCGACTCCATGGCATCGCTGTAGGTGTAGTTGATCTCGAACTGGCCGTTGGCGTCTTCGTGGTCGATCTGATAGATCTCGAAGCCCACCGGCTGCAAGGCTTCGGTCAGACGCTCAAGGAAGGCCCGGGAACGGGACAGGCCTTTGTAGTCGTAGCAGGGTTTGTCGAGGTTATCGCTGGCATCGACCAGTTGCAGCTTGCCGCTTTCATCGCGACGCATCAGGTTGAATTCAGGCTCTAAACCGGTATTGAGGGTCCAGCCCTTGTCTTTCAAACGCTGCACTTGTTGCTGCAACACATAGCGGCTGTCGTAAGGATGTGGCTGACCATCAACATGCCCGATGCACACCACCCGGCCATAACCGGGTTGCCACGGCACGGGAATCAGTGTCGATAAATCGCCTTTGGCCATGAAGTCCGGCCCGTGCGGCTCCATACCCATGCCGCAGATAGCGAAGCCTGCGAACCCGGCACCCGCCTCGGCTACGGCCTCAAGACCACAAACCGGCACCGATTTGGTTTTCGCCGCGCCATGAATATCGACGAATTGCGCCAGCACGTATTTGATCCCGTGCTCCTCGATCAAGCGCTGTGTTTCTGGTGGCAACATGAGTGATCACTCCTCGCGATAGGCAAGCGTTGTAGTAGGGATGACGGTTTCACTTTCCATCGGAACACTGAATATTCCGAAAGGGAAAGTTACTTTCCCAGCAGGAATGCAAGCTACTTGCCAACTTGGTATACCAACGGCAGAAAGGAATCGAGGGGCGAAATTCTGCTGTATATATGGGAAACTCGTTTTCCCACGAGGAATAATCAGCCGCCGAAAAATTAAGAGCGGGAAAAAACGCACATTCTCAGTGCGAAATTAAATTTCACGAACGGAAAACGTGCACACCTGATGAACATGCCGAACGAACCTGAACCGAAGTTGAAGCTTGAGCAGTACCTGGGCATTCAGATCAAACGCCAGCGCCAGGCGCAGGAGCTGAAGCTGGCCGACGTTGCGCGTATCGCGGGCATCAGTCAGGGCATGCTGAGCAAGATCGAAAACGCACAGGTCTCCACCAGTCTGGATAACCTGAGTCGGCTGTGTGATGTGCTGGGCATGCCTATGTCCAAGCTGTTCGCCCAGTACGATCAGAAAGGCAGCAGCGCGCTGTTGGTCAAGGCCGATGAAGGACTTGAAGTGGTCCGGCGCGGTACTGAGAAAGGCCACACCTACCACCTGCTCAACCACACCCGAGGCCCGAAGAAGAGTTTCGAGGCGTACATGGTGAGCATGGACGACGCCAGCGAGGAATTCCCGACCTTCTCCCACCCCGGAACCGAGTTTCTGCACCTGCTGGAGGGCGAACTGGTATATCGCCACGGCAACCAGCTGTACCGCATGGAAGCCGGTGACAGCCTGACCTTCGACGGCGACATTCCCCATGGCCCGGAAGAACTGGTCAAAGTGCCAATCCGCTTGTTGTCGATCATGAATTATGGGGCGCAGGGGGAGTAAGGGGGGTCGCTGACTGAATGCAGCCATTAGGGATTCTATGTTGGCCTGAAAGCTTGCTGAGCTCTTGAGCTTGTAGGACTGGCTTTAGCCGGGAGGACGTCGAATCATTCACTAAATCACCTTCGCGAGAAATATCGCCCTCCCGGCTAAAGCCGGTCCTACGGGATTGCGTAGAACCTGCGTAAGCTCAGCTTGGTCCGGGCGGTATTCCAGACCAGGCAGTAGTGGCCTGCCTGTTTCGTCACCGTCACCCCGCCTTGTAAAATTTCCCCACAGTAAAAAAAGTTTCCAGAAAATTCTGGACGCAGGATTTTCTTTCGCCTATAAAACCGCCTCATGAATATTTAATTCCTGATGGGAATTTTTATTCACCCAGAAAAAACCTTTTTACTGATGAATTTTCGCCCTGCGCTGAGCTGCCGCCACTTCTCCGAGGACAAGCCATGCAACACGAAAAGAACCATTTCATTCTCAAGATCAGCTGTCCGGCAACGTCCGGCATTGTGGCTGCCGTGGCTTCCTATCTGGCGCACAACAGCTGCTACATCGGTGAAATGGCGCAGTTCGACGACGAATTCAGCGGTCGGTTTTTCATGCGTGCGGTGTTCCGTTTCAACGACGGGCACCTTGGCGATATAGCCCAGCTCAAGGCCAACTTCGACGAGGTGGCCAAGGCATTCGATATGCAGTGGGAACTGCATGACACCCGCCAGCCGATGCGTGTGTTGTTGATGGTCAGCAAGTTCGACCACTGCCTGACGGATCTGCTGTACCGCTATCACAAGGGCGAAATGGACATGACCATTACCGCCATCGTGTCCAACCATCTGGACTTGCGCCCGATGGCCGAACGCGAAGGCATTCGTTTTATTTACTTGCCGGTGACCAAGGACAGCAAAGCCAGTCAGGAGGCCGAATTGATGAAGGTCGTCGACGACACCCGCACCGATCTGGTGGTGCTGGCGCGCTACATGCAAATCCTCTCCGACGACCTGTGCAAGCAGCTTTCCGGCCGGGCGATCAACATTCACCACTCGTTCCTGCCCGGCTTCAAGGGCGCCAAACCCTATCACCAGGCCTACGAACGCGGCGTGAAACTGATCGGCGCTACGGCGCATTACGTCACCAGTGATCTGGACGAAGGGCCGATCATCGAGCAGGAAGTACAGCGCGTCGACCACGCCTACCTGCCCGCTGATCTGGTCGCGATGGGCCGCGATACCGAAACCGTTGCGCTGTCCAAGGCCGTCAAATATCACCTGGAGCACCGGGTATTCCTCAATCAGGACAGAACGGTGGTGTTCCGATGAACGCGAGCAAAATCATTGACGGCAAAGCCAGCGCCGCGCGGGTCCTTGCCCAGGTCAAACTGGACGTCAGCACCCTGAAAAAAGACGCCATCGAACCGGCACTGGCGGTGATTCTGGTGGGTGCGGACCCGGCGAGTCAGGTGTATGTGCGCAACAAGATCCTGCGCGCTGAAGAGGCTGGAATCCGCTCGCTGGAATACCGCCTGGACGCCGACATTACTCAAACTCAATTGCTCGACCTGATCGCAGAGTTGAACGCTGACCAAAGCGTCAACGGCATCCTGCTACAGCTACCATTGCCCGCCCACATCCAGGAAGCCCGCGCGTTGCAGGCGATTGATCCGGGCAAGGATGTGGACGGTTTTCACAGTGAAAACGTCGGAGGTCTCAGCCAGGGTCGCGACGTGCTTACACCCTGCACACCCAGCGGCTGCCTGCATTTGCTGCGTGAAGCCTGTGGCGATCTGAGCGGCAAGCACGCAGTGGTGATCGGCCGTTCCAATATCGTCGGCAAGCCCATGGCCGCCTTGCTTTTGCAGGCCCATTGCTCGGTCACCATCGTGCATTCACGCAGCACCGACGCCAAGGCACTGTGCCGCCTCGCCGACATTGTGATCGCCGCCGTCGGCAAGCCCCGCATGATCGACGCCAACTGGCTCAAGCCTGGCGCAGTAGTGATTGACGTCGGCATCAACCGTATCGACGAAGACGGTCGCAGCCGACTCGTCGGCGATGTGGATTTCGACAGCGCCCTGCCCCAGGTTTCAGCCATCACCCCGGTACCCGGCGGTGTCGGGCCGATGACCATCGCTTTCCTGATGAAAAACACGGTCACCGCTGCACGCCAGCAGGCCCTCGCGCAACGTAGCCAATCGGAGGCCGCATGCCTTTCAACCTGCTGAAATACGGGCTGAGCTCGGAGTACCCGGTCGAGGTCGACTTGCCCGCTCCCAAAGAGCTCAAATCTTCTTACGACGTGGTAATCATTGGCGGCGGCGGACACGGGTTGGCCACGGCCTATTACTTGTCGCGCTACCACGGCATCACCAATATCGCCGTGCTGGAAAAAGGCTATCTCGGCGGCGGCAATACAGCACGCAACACAGCAGTGATTCGCTCCAACTACCTGACCAGCGAAGGCGTGAAGTTCTATGCCGAATCGGTGCGGATGTTCGAGGGGCTGTCCAACGAATTCGACTTCAACATCATGTACTCCCATCGCGGCCAGCTGACCCTCGCGCACACCGATGCCACGGTGCGTTCGTTCCGGCAGCGCGCCGAGGTGAACAAGCACTTTGGCGGCCGCACAGAGATGATCGACCGCCAGCAGATCCGCGAACTGGTGCCGAGCCTGAACCTTGATCCAGGCCATATTCCGGTGCTGGCCGGTCTCTGGCACATGGACGGCGCGACCGCACGCCACGATGCCGTCGCCTGGGGCTACGCCAAACAAGCGGCCAAGCGCGGTGTGGAAATTCACCAGCTCACTGAGGTTCAGGAACTGGTCATCGAGAACGGCACCATCACTGCGGTGAAGACCAATCGCGGCACCATCAAGTGCGGCTGTGCCGTGCAGGCGGTGGCCGGGATGAGTTCACAACTGATGAAAAAGGCCGGCATTCGCTCACCGATTCAGACTTTCCCGCTGCAAGCCATGGTGACCCAGCCGTTCAAGCCGTTCCTCGACCCGCTGGTAAGTTCTTCTGCCTTGCACTGCTATGTGCAACAGACCAGCCGTGGCGAAGTGGTCTTCGGCGGCGGCTCCGATCCGTACCCGCTGTTCAACACCCGATCGACCCTGGATCTGAAAGAAAGCCTGCTGGCCCACGCGGTGGAAATGTTCCCGTTTCTGGCCAATGCCAAGTTGATGCGGCAGTGGGCCGGGATCACGGACATGACACCCGATTACAGCCCGATCATGGGGCTTTCACCGGTGAAGAATTATTACCTGGACGCAGGTTGGGGCACCTGGGGTTTCAAGGCAACGCCCATCTGCGGCAAGACCATGGCCGAGCTGGTCGCCAGCGGTGGCAAGACCCCGGACCTGATCAAGCCGTTCGGCCTGGAGCGGTTTTCGACCTTCCAGCAAGTCAACGAAATGGGCGCCACCGCGGCCAGCCACTAAGGAGAGCGGAATATGAAGATCATGAATTGCCCGCTCAACGGGCCGCGCAACATCACCGAATTCACCTACGGCGGCGAGTTCAAGCACATGCCGGACCCAGCCACCTGCAGCGACAGCGAATGGGCCGACTACGTGTTCAACAGCGAAGACATGCTGGGCGTAGTCCGCGAATGGTGGATGCACACGCCGTCCAGCTACTGGTTTCTGGTTGAGCGCCATACCGGCAGCGATGAAATCATCCGCACCTTTGACCCCAAAGAGGTGTTCACCTCAAGGGTCGAATTTACCGCTGCCCCCGCCAAGGAGACCGCCCGATGAGCACGCCTGAAGAATTCCGGGGGACCCGACTGGCCGCGCCGATGGGCCTGCTGATCGACCGCAACAAACCCCTGAGTTTCAGTTTCGATGACCGGCTCTATCAGGGCTATCAGGGCGACAGCGTGGCCAGTGCCCTGCTCGCCAATGGTCGCTTCCTGTTGTCGCGTTCGTTCAAGTACCACCGACCACGCGGACCGCTGACCATGGCGGGCCAGGACGCCAACACGCTGATTCAACTGCCCCATGAGCCCAACGTGCTGGCGGATACTTTCGCCCTGAAAGAAGGCTTGCAGGCCAGCGGACAGAACTTCAACGGTTCGCTGGACAACGATAAGGATGCCTACCTCGGCAAATTCTCGAAATTCATGCCGGTGGGTTTTTACTATCGTTCGTTCTACAAGCCCAAGGGCGCGTGGAAAGTCTGGGAGCCGATCATTCGTAAAAAAGCCGGGCTGGGCGTGCTCGACCTGAAGTTTCAACCCGAGTATTACGACAAAGCCTATCTGTTCACTGACCTGGCGGTGATCGGTGCCGGTCCTGCCGGGTTGCAGGCGGCACTGACGGCGGCCAACGCTGGTGCCAAAGTACTGCTGATTGAGCAACAGCCCATTCTCGGTGGTTCGCTCACCTACGCCCGTTTCGACATCGACGGCCAGCGTAGCGAACAACTGCGCCGCGAACTGGTGGAAGCTGTCGAGCACCACGCCAACATTCGCGTCCTCAAACAAGCCACCTGCAACGCCTGGTTCACCGATAACTATTTGCCGGTGATTCAAGGCAAGCGCATGTACAAAGTGCGCGCCAGCCAATGCCTGATTGCCAGCGGCTCATTCGATCAGCCGGTGATTTTTCGCAATAACGACCTGCCCGGCGTCATGCTGACCAGCGCCGCGCAACGCCTGATGAAGCTGTATGCGGTCAAACCCGGAAAACGAGCGGTGGTCCTGACCGGCAATGACGATGGCTACCTCGCCGCGCTGGATTTGCACGAACAGGGTGTCACCGTGGCGGCGCTGGTAGACATGCGCGCTCACCCGGCAGACCGGGCGCTGTTGCTGGCCCTGGAACAACGCGGCATCAGCTGTCACCAAGGCAGCACGGTGTATGAGGCGCTGCATGAAAAAGGCATGCGTCATGTCAGCGGCGTTGATCTGCGCAAGATTACCGGCCAGGGTCAGGTGGCTGGCGGCGGCCAGATCGTCGACTGCGATCTGCTGTGCATGTCCGGTGGTTACATGCCGGTTTATCAATTGCTGTGTCAGGCTGGAGGCAAACTCAGCTACGACGATCAACTGGCCGAGTTCACCCTGAGCGGCCTGCCGAACAACCTCAGCGTGGCCGGTTCGGCTCAGGGCTACCATGCGCTGGACAACGTGCTGGCTGATGCGACTCACGCGGCGGCCAACATCGTCGTCGCCCTGAGTCTTGAATTGAGCGTCAAACCCCTGCCCTTGCAGGCCGAAGCGCAGGTCAACTTCCCGTGGCCGATTTTCCCCCATCCCAAAGGCAAGGATTTCGTCGATTTCGATGAGGACCTGCAGGTGCGCGACATCATCAATGCCACCCGCATCGGCTATCGCGATGTGCAACTGGTCAAACGCTACTCAACCGTCGGCATGGGGCCGTCGCAGGGTCGCCATTCGGCGTTGCCCACGGCGCGGCTGGTGGCTTCGTCAACACAACGCAGCGTCAGCGAAACCGGCGTGACCACCGCTCGTCCACCGTTCGAAGCCGAGAAGCTGGCCCATGTAGCCGGGCGGGCGTTCGATCCATATCGCCAGACACCGATGCACAAGCGCCACGTCGAAGCAGGCGCCAAGATGATGCCCGCGGGCATCTGGCAGCGCCCGGCCTATTACGGCAAACCCCATGAGCGGGAAACCTGCATGCAGCAGGAAGCCCTGCACGTGCGCAACAAGGTCGGCATCATCGACGTATCGACGCTGGGCGGTCTGGATGTGCGCGGCCCGGATGCCGCCGAACTGCTTAACCGCATGTACACCTTTGCCTTCATCAAACAGCCGGTGGGTCGCTCACGCTACGCGCTGATGACCAATGAGCTCGGCGTGGTGATCGATGACGGAGTGTGTGCACGTTTCGCCGACAACCACTTCTACGTCACCGCCACTACCAGCGGCGTTGATCGCATCTATCAGCAGATGCTCAAGTGGAACGCCCAGTGGCGCCTGAACGTCGACATCGCCAACGTCACAGCCGCAATTTCCGCGGTCAACGTGGCCGGACCGGACTCGCGCAAGGTGCTGGAAAAGGTCTGCAACGATCTGGATTTATCCGCAGAAAGCTTTCCCTATCTGGGGGTGCGCGAAGGCACGGTCGCAGGGATCAAGGCGCGCTTGTTGAGGGTCGGTTTCGTAGGTGAGCTGGGTTATGAAATCCACGTTCCGGCACGTCATGCGCTCAAGCTTTGGGACGCGCTGATCGAAGCGGGCAAAGAACACGACATGCGCCCGTTTGGTGTGGAAACCCAGCGTTTGCTGCGCCTGGAAAAAGGTCACGTAATCATCAGTCAGGACACCGACGGCATGACCCACCCGGCCGAAATCGACATGGGTTGGGCGGTCAGCCGCACCAAGCCGTTCTTTGTCGGACGACGCTCGGTGGACATCCTCGAAGCACAACCGATGAAACGCAAACTGGTGGGCTTCACCCTGCCGAAAAACAGCCCGCAGCCGCTGGAAGGTCATCTGGTACTGAAATGTCCGGACATCAGTGGCAACGTCACGTCCTGCGAATACTCGTCGAGCCTGGGCAAGATCATTGGTCTGGCCTACGCGGCATTCGATCAGAGCCAGCCGGGGCAACAGATTCCAATTCGCGTCGAAGGCGGCGTGGTGGTCCAGGCCACGGTCGTAAAACTGCCATTCTTCGATCCCGAAAACCAACGTCAGGAGCTTTGAGCCATGTCCAGCCTGCAAGCGGAACGTTACATCGGGCCAGGCCCGCTCCAACAATGCGCCCTGATTGACCTGACTGATGTACCCAGAGTCGGTTTTCGCGGCCAGCAAAGCGCCGAGTACCTCAGCGCTCGGGGCTTCTATCTGCCGGACGCGCCAAACCGTGCGGTGACCCAGGCCGACGGCAGTCATGTTGCCCGGCTGTCTCAGACGGAATACCTGATCCTGGGCAGCCTTGAGGATGAAGGCCAACGCATCGCCGACGAAGAAGCCCGCTGGGAGCTGGATCACAACGCCAACTACCTGCTGCCCCGGCAAGACAGCCACGCCTGGCTACAACTCAGTGGCCTACACGTCAGCGAAGTCATGGCCAAACTCTGCGGCGTGGATTTGCGCCCGCAGGCGTTCCCGGAGGGCGCAGTAGCGCAAACCTCAGCGGCGCGGATCAATGTGATCGTTATCAACCTGGGCTCGCAGGAGTTGCCCGCGTTCCAGCTCCTCTGCGACCGCGCTTCACTGGAGTACTTCAAGGGCGCCGTGCTGGATGCCATGGGCGAGTTTGACGGGGTGTTGATTCTCAAGTGATCGCTGGTGTTGATGTGGCGAAGGATGAAAAAGCCAAAATCGCGGGATCACACCAGAACCTGTGGGAGCGAGGCTTGCCCGCGATACAAGCACCGCGGTCTATCTGATAAACCGCGGCGCCCTTATCGCGGGCAAGCCTCGCTCCCACATTGATATCTGTTTGCTGCGCGACAGCGCGGTGTCAGTGACACCGACGCGGCTCCCACATGAAACCGCCTACAGGATCGGTTCAACGCCTACCTCATCCGAACAGCACCTGCGGAATTACCTATGCTCGATACCTCTGAAAAAGACACCGATTACAGCGTCCCGGCCCTGGCTAGGGGGTTGAGTGTGCTGGGGATGTTCAACGCCCGGACTCGCAGCCTGAGCATTCAGGAAATCGCCGAGCGCCTCGGCGTCAGCACGTCGGCGGTGTACCGGATTCTGTTTACCCTCACCAGCATGGGCTACCTGAACAAACTCAACACGCAGTACGAGCTGGGAGCCAGGGTCATCAGCGACGGCTTCAGTTACCTGGCCAGTCGCGACATCGTGGAAGTGGCCATGCCACACCTCAACCTGCTGCGCGACCGCACCTCGCTGTCCTGCCACCTGAGCATTCGCGAACAAACCGACAGCCTGTATCTGTTCCGCGCGTTTGCAGCCCAGCGGCTTTCGGTCAACATCCCCATCGGCACGCGTATCGCCTGTCACTGCACGGCCATGGGGCGGATATTGTTGACGGCCTTGAACGAAACAGAGCTGGCACAGCTGTATCAACACGTGCGGCTGGACGACTACCCCACTCCCGCCCCGCGAACCCTGCCTGAATTGCAACGACTGATCACCGAGGACCGGGACCGCGGGTGGGTACTGCATCTGTCCGACTACTCCACAGCGATTGCAACGTCTGTCCGGGATCACAACGGCCATGTAACGGCAGCAATCAATCTCTCCGGACCGGATGCGGTCATGGATCCCGAAGGTGCCACGGACCGCTTCCAGCAACTGCTTTTTGAATGCAGTGCCGGCATCAGTCGCGACCTGGGTTTTGCACCGCAAACCCTCTGATTCAGCGCCAACCGATTTCCCCCGGTACGTCTTGCTCAAGAACTCCGAAATACTGCCGATAGCGGCATACCATAATACTAATTAGCAACACATCTGCGTGCCTGCCAAACCCCTCCTGAGACTGCTCAGGGTGTTAGCCAGAACTGCAATCGGAGCATGGATGAATATCAAACAGAAATTGACGTGGGCATTCGCGGTCATCGCGTCCCTGCCGATCATCGTCGTTGCCAGCATCGTCATCATCAACCTGCGCAGCGATGCGACCGATGGATTCTCCGACAGCAGTGGCCGTGAAATACGGCAGGTCGCCAATGCGATGCAGCTGTTTTTCGACGGGATCAGCCAAAACGTTGAATACCTTGCTGCCAATCCTCTGCTGACCGGTGCAGGCAATGGCCTAAAGAGTTTCATGACCTCTGATCAGCAAAATGCTCCCGAATCCGAAACGGACAAGAGCATCATTGCCCTGTTCGACCGCATGGGCGTAAGCCACCCCGCTTACTCCTACATTTCCTACGGCCTCGCCAACGGCAGTTATGTACCTTGGCCTGAAGGCCAGAAATTCGGTGATTACGACCCGCGAGTCCGACCTTGGTACAAGGCGGCCCTGGCCACTCCGGGCAAGGTCGTGCGCAGCGACGCTTATTATTGGGCGGCTGACGACGCGGTGATGGTCAATACCGGGCGTACCATCAGTAACTCACTGGGCAACCCCGGCGGCGTGGTGGGCATCGACGTAACACTCAAGCAGCTGACGAGCATCGTCAAGCAGATCAAACTGGGCGAAAGCGGTTACCTGATGCTGCTGGAAAAAAGCGGCAACATTCTGGTGGATCCACGTAAACCCGAGCACAACTTCAAGAAAATTTCCGACCTTGGCGATGGTTACGCCGAACTGGCCAAAACCACCAAGGGACTGGTCGAAGTCGAACTTGATGGCGAGCGCTATATGGCCAACGTGTACCCATCCGAACAATTGGGCTGGAACTTCATCGGTCTGATCAAGCAGGACGAAGTGATGGGATCGGCCACACGCCTGACCTGGCTGATAGCCGTAATTGCTGCAGTACTGGCGATTATTTTCGCAATCCTTGGCGCCAGCTTCGCCTCGCTCATCGTGCGCCCGATTCGCAGCGTGGCCAGCGGTCTGGAAGGCATTGCTCAAGGTGAAGGCGACCTGACCCATAACCTGGATGTGCGCGGCAATGATGAAACGGCGCAACTGGCTAACTGGTTCAACAAGTTCCTGGCCGCGATCCGCAGCCTGATCCAGCACATTGGCCTGGCCGCGAACAAGATTCTCGATACCTCCACCAGCTCGACCCAGGTGTCGAACAACATGGCCGACGCCGCAGGACGTCAGCGTGAAGCGGTTGACATGGTGTCGACTGCTTTCCATGAAATGGTCGCCACGGCCAACGAAGTCGCCCGCTCGTGCAGTCAGGCCGCGGACTCGGCAGACAACGGCCAGCGTCAGGCCCGCGAAGGCCAGCGCCAGATCGACGATGCGGTGAGCAGCGTTGATCAGTTGAGTTCTGAACTGTCCCAATCAGCCACCGCGATGGTGCAGTTGGAAAAAGACAGCAACGCCATTCAGTCGATTCTCGACACCATTCGCTCCATTGCTGAACAGACCAACCTGCTGGCACTCAACGCAGCCATCGAAGCAGCGCGGGCCGGTGAGCAAGGTCGCGGGTTTGCGGTGGTGGCCGACGAAGTCCGGGCTCTGGCCAAGCGGACGGCTGATTCCACCGCCGAGATCGATAACCTGCTCGGTACCCTCGCCCGCCGCACGTCGTCGGTGACGCAACAAATGAACGCCAGCCTCGCCGTGTCGCAGCAATCGGTCGAGAAAATCGGCCAGGCACGCAGCAGCTTCGGGCAGATCCGTGAGTCGGTGGATGTGATCCGCGACATGAACACCCAGATCGCGACCGCTGCTGAAGAGCAGCACCATGTAGCGGAAGACATCAACCGGCACATCAGCCAGATCCATGGCGATGCGCAGCTGGTGGCCGAACTTGCCGAGTCAGCCCGTGCCGACTCCCGCAGTCTGGCCGCCCTGTCCAGCGAACTGGACAGTCTGGTCAAGCGTTTCCGGACTTGATGGGTAGCGGCGGGTCGAGATAAGCACTTCGACCCGCCGCAACATTCAGAAACATCCAGCCTTCAACACAAATAGAAATAATTCCCGATAGAGACGTTATACTGTAACGAATCTAAAAGGAATGTCAGAAATGCCCCCTCGCAAAATGGCCTCATTCGCAGGCCTCGCTTTTGGTCTTTTGGCCGACGCCAGCTACGCAGAACAAACACCGCAAACCTATGAACTCGACACGATCACGGTCAACGCTGACGCCAATTATGAGTCAGCGACGGGCCCGGTCAGCGGCTACCGCGCCACCCGCTCCGCCACTGCCACAAAGACCGATACGGCGATCAAAGACATTCCGCAATCCATCAGCGTGATCCCCGCCAGCGTGCTCAAGGACCTGGGCAGTCATAACGTGGAGCGCGCGCTGGATTACGCCGGTGGCGTATCGAAACAGAATAATTTCGGCGGCCTGACCCTCTACGAATACAGCATTCGCGGCTTTACCACGTCCGAGTTCTACAAGGACGGCTTCAGCGCCAACCGTGGCTACCCAAGCACACCGGACGCCGCCAATGTCGAACGCATCGAAGTGCTCAAAGGTCCCGCTGCCAGCCTGTATGGTCGAGGTGACCCTGGTGGCACGGTAAATATCGTCACTAAAAAACCTCAGGCCGATGCCTTCACCACACTGCAGACCAGTGCAGGCAGTTGGGACCGCTACCGCACCGCACTGGACGTCAACGCTCCGCTGAATGACGACAAGAGCGTGCTTTCCCGAGTGAACCTCGCGGTAGAAGACAACAACAGCTTTCGCGATCACGTCGACAGCAAACGGGTTTTCGTTGCTCCGACGTTCAGTTGGCAACTGAGTCCGGACACGTCTCTGTCGGTGGAGACCGAGTTTGTCCGTCATACCTCGACCTTTGACCGCGGCATCGTCGCCCCCAACAACAAGTGGAGCGGCATGTCCCGGCGAACCTTCCTCGGTGAGCCAAACGACGGCGACATCGATAACGACAACAACATGATCCAGGCGGCGCTGGAGCATCACTTGAATGACTTCTGGTCGTTGCGTCTGGCCAGTCATTACAAGGAAGGTGAGCTGTCCGGTTACGCCTCGGAAAGCCGCGCACTGAATGCTGACGGCCGTACGGTCAATCGCCGCTACCGCGAGCGGGACATGAACTGGCACGACAGCATTACCCAGCTTGAACTGCGCGGTCTGGTGGACATTGGCAGTTGGGAGCACCAACTGTTGATCGGCACCGAGTACGAGAACTACCGCAAGAACGAGCGCGTGACCAATACCGCGGGCAGCCCGTATGCCATCGATATCTACCAACCGGTTTACGGCCAGCCCAAGCCCAGCGGCATACGTTCCGGTACGGACTTCTTCGAGCACGTCGAAAGCCAGGCGCTGAACCTGCAGGACCAGATCGTTTTCACCGACAAGCTGCGCGGCATGATCGGCGCGCGCTTCGAGCATTTCGAACAGAGCATCGACGACTACACCGTCAACCTCACCAACAAGCAGCAGCACAACGCGCAGACCTACCGCACCGGCCTGCTCTACCAGCTCACGCCGCAAGTCGGCCTGTTCGCCAACGCTTCCACTTCGTTTAAGCCCAATAACGGTACTGACGCTGCTCGAAAGAGCTTCGATCCCGAGGAAGGCGTTGGCTATGAAGCCGGCATCAAGACCGAACTGTTCGATGATCGTCTGAGCGCCACCGTCGCCGCTTTCCATATCGAAAAGGAAAACGTACTGACGCCCGAACCGGGCACCGACTTCAGTCGCGCCATTGGCAAGGCGCGCAGCCAGGGTGTCGACCTGCAATTCACCGGGCAAGTGACCGATGCGGTGCGAGTGATTGGCGCGTTTGCCTACATCGACGCAGAGGTCACCAAAGGCGACACGACCATTCCCACGGGTAGCCGCATCCTCGGCGTGGCCAAACGCAGCGGCAGTCTGCTCGGGGTTTACGAGTTTCAGAACGGCCTGCTTAAAGGCTCGGATCTGGGTGCAGCGTTCACGTATGTCGGCGACCGGTCCGGCGAGGCAGGCAAAAGCTTCGAGCTGCCCGCATACCACACCGTCGACCTGCTGGCGCATTACAAGGCCAATGAAAACGTCACCGTTGGCCTGAACCTGAACAACCTCTTCGACGAGAAATACTTCGAGCGTTCCTACAGCAATTATTGGGTCGCCCCCGGCGAACCACGCAACTTCACCGTCAGCCTTACCCTCAGCCTCTGATTAACAAGGACTTACCATGCATTTTCCAAAAACAATTATGGCCCTGAGCCTGCTCGGCGCTTTCTCCATGCAACAGGCCAATGCACATGGGCTATGGACCGAAGAGCGGCGCGGCAACATCGAAGTGGTTTACGGCCATGGTGCCGAGGACAGCAAGTTCAAAGCGGAAAAAGTCAGCGGCGCCTGGGCCTATGACATGAATGGCAAGATGATCCCGGTGACCGTCGAACGCCTTGCCGACCATGCCCGTCTACAACCTTTGAGCAGGCCGGCGGTGATGTCAGTCGCGCTGAACAATGGCATGTGGTCGCAGACTGCGGACAAGAAATGGACCAACGAAGGCCGCACCAAAGTCCCCGGTGCGGTTACAGCCTTGCAGACTTTCAAGTACAGCCTGGCGATCTACGAACCGGGCGTGAAGTTACCAACACTGAAAGGCTTGAAACTGGTCATCGTGCCGCTGGCCGACCCGCTGAGCGTCGGCCCGGGCAAAGCGTTACCGGTGCAAGTACTGCTGGATGGCAAACCGCTGGCAGGGATCAAACTGATCGGCGACTACCGCAGCCAGCCGGATGAAGTCAGCGCAACCACTGACGCCCAAGGCCGGGCCAGTGTCGTGGTGCGCAACGAGGGACTGAACGTCATTGCAGCCGAGACCGTGGTCAAAGTCAGCGGCAATCCGGACATTGACGAACAAGGGTTGTTTACATCGCTGACGTTTGTGGGTGAGGCGCATCACGAGTGATAACACCTGATTTGTAATGCTTTTCTGTAGGAGCGCACGAGCACCGCGAGGCCGCGATAGCGGTGTTTCAGACAGATCGCTATCGCGGCCTCGCGGTGCTCGTGCGCTTCTACAGGTCTAGCGTTTGCCTCGAGACACCGCGCCTACAAGTTCAGATATTAGAAATACTTCAACCAGGCAATGTCCTTACGCCGCGCCTTGAAGCTGGCAAATGCTTTGACGGCGGGGAACAAACCTACCGCCAGCAACACCGAACACAACCATACCGCGCCCACCGAATCGAAGCCAAAGTAATTGCCTTTGTTCGTGCCCCATATCGCCACGGCAATCAGGTACAGAATCTTCAGCACATACAGGTGCAACAGGTAGAAGAACATCGGCGCAGCACCGAACACCGGCAACGGCTTGAACCACGCCCGCCCTGCTGCCTTCTCGAACCAGACCAGCAACAACATACCGATGCCCAGCGTCAGGCTGAGGAACAACAGCGATGGCGGGTACTTGGTGATATTGAAAAAGCTCATCACTGTCTGCACGGTGGTCTCACCGATCGACCAGGGCTTCTCGCCGTAACCGTTCACCAGACGCAACAGGAAGAACAGCGCCAGCAGACCCAATCCTGCTAATACCAGACTATTTTGACGCTTGCGCGCATCAGCACCGGATGCGAACCACGGACCCGCCGCGTAACCCAGGGCAATCACACCGATCCACGGCAGCAACGGATATGACGTGCGCAGACGCAAACCATCCCAAGGCACAAGCCAACCGCGATCATGCAGGATCGCCCACGGCACATACATCGCCGACTCCTGAGTGAAGTGCAGCGTATCCAGCAGGTTATGCCCGGCAATGATTACCACGCCGATTACCGCCAGCGCAGGTCTTGGCAGTTTTACCAGGATCGCCAAGGCCACCATGCTCAAACCAATGGCCCAAATCACTTGCAGGTAAACCGTGGTCGGCGGGAACTGGAAGGTCCAGGCGAAGTTCACCAGCGTGACTTCCAGAGCAATCAGGAACAGCCCGCGCTTGAACAGAAAGCCAGACACCTCACTCGCCCCGTGGCGTTCGCCGTAGAGATAAGCCGACAGACCGGTCAGGAAGATGAACAGCGGCGCACACAGATGCGCCAGCGTGCGGCTGAAAAACAATTCAGGCGGCGTGGTGGTCACGTCCATCGGGTCTGAAACCTGGAGGTGCAGCAGGAAGGTTTCGCGAACATGGTCGAGCAACATGAACAGAATGATCAGGCCGCGCAACGCGTCAATCGATTGCAATCGAGTGGAAGCCTGAGGCTTCAGAGGGAGGGTCGTCATTGAAAAACTCATGGTGAGGGATTGGTGCGAAAGCGGCTGCTATCAGTTCAAACGAACGACTGCGCACAATCTTGAAAAAGCGCATTAATGTTATGTTATATCAACAACCAGTACAATTAGCCGTGGTGAGGTTATGCAGGATCTGCTCCAGAACGCTCACGGGTGTGCAGGAGCCAGTCAGTTAACCGCCATAACGTTATTCACTAATGTTATTTAAATATTTTTTCTTATACCTATATCGTCTGCCTATCCCTCGCATCTTCTCTGTTCAACGCTGGAGCACGGCATGACAAACACCTCGACACGTCGCCCTCGACTTTCCCGTCTGGCCACCTCGCTGGGCCTGGCGGCGACGCTTCTGACCGGCAGCTTCGCCATGCCAACCGCCGCGCAGGCTGAAGGACAACTGCGCATCGCCGAACAATTCGGCATCGTTTACCTGCTACTCAACGTCGTGCGTGATCAGAACCTGATCGAGAAGCACGGCAAGGCGGATGGCGTGGACATCAAGGTCGACTGGACGCAATTGTCGGGTGGCGCAGCCGTCAATGACGCACTGCTGACCGGCGCTGTTGATATTGCCGGTGCGGGTGTCGGGCCATTGCTGACCATCTGGGACCGGACCCACGGCAAGCAGAACGTCAAGGCCGTCGCTTCGTTGGGTAACTTTCCGTACTACCTGGTCAGCAACAATCCCAAGGTAAAAACCATCGCGGACTTCACCGAGAAGGATCGCATCGCAGTCCCTGCGGTGAGCGTTTCGGTTCAGTCACGTTATCTGCAATATGCGTCGGCCAAACTGTGGGGCGATGCGGAATATGCGCGACTGGATAAATACACTGTCAGCCTGCCGCACCCTGACGCAGCGGCAAGCATCATCGCAGGCGGCACCGAGCTGACCGGGCACTTCTCCAACCCGCCATTCCAGGAGCAGGAAGTAGCAGCCAAAGGCGTGCATGTGGTGCTCAACACCTATGACCTGCTGGGTCCGAACTCGCCGACGCTGCTGTTCGCCACTGAAAAATTCCGCAACGAGAATCCGAAGACCTACAAGGCGTTCATTGAGGCGCTTAGCGAAGCTGAAGACTTCATTCGTAAAGACAAAGGTGCTGCGGCAGACACTTACATTCGTGTCACCAAGGCGAAGATTGATCGAGATGAGCTGCTGAAAATCATCGACAACAAGGACTTCGAGTTCACCATCACACCGAAGAACACTTACCCACTGGCCGAATTCCTGCACCGCGTCGGCGCGATCAAGAACAAGCCTGCGTCGTGGAAGGACTACTTCTTCCAGGATGCGAAGCCGTTGCAGGGTAGCTGAGATTAAACCTGACTGTAGGAGCTGCCGAAGGCTGCGATGGCGGTGTTTCAGGATGATCGCTTTCGCAGCCTTCGGCAGCTCCTACAGGGTCCTGCTCAAGTCTTTGGCAGACGCTCTTATTCGACACCCCGCAACCCGCTCATCAACTCTTCCCGGCACTTGAGCAGCGCTTTCTCGATGCTTTCCCTGGCCTGGACAATTCTCCAGGCCGGGCCCGCCACGTCAATCGAGTAGAAACCCTGCGGCGTCTGCAAACTCACGGCCACGGACGCCACGCCCTGGGTATGTTCTTCATTACCGAACGCGATCCCGCTCTGCCGTATTTCATCCAGTTGCTCAAGCAGCAGCGGCAAGGTCAGGGTGTTGGCCGTCAGCGCCTTGATCTTGCGGCCGATCAATTTGACCACTGACTCGTTGTCCATCCTGGCCAGCAAGGCCTTACCACCGCCAATGCCATAGATGTTCAGAATGCCCCCGGGCCCGGAAGAAACCCTCAAGGAATGACTCGACACCACGGTGTGCAAAATCAATAGCTCAGCCCCCGCAGCACTGGCCAGCACAATGGTCTCGCCGGTTTCCGCCCCAAGCTTTTCAAGATAAGGCCGCGCCTTCTGCACGATGTCCACATGACTGTGAGAAGCCAGACGCATCAGCGCCGGGCCCAGACAGATTCCGCCTCGTCCGTGGACTTCCAGCAGCTCTTCAAGCGCCAGCGCATCGACCAGTCGCTGCACCGTGGAGCGAGGCAATTCACAGCGTTTGGCGATTTCCCCAAGGCTCAAGCCAGCAGGCTCTCCTTCGAGGCTGCGCAGGATCGCCGCTGCACGGGAAATAACCTGTACACCACCGCGATCTGAATCCGTCGTCGTCATGGACACACCTTGTCATAAGTACCACTGATTGATACAGTGTACCGCCTTGCAGTTAATAACTGAAACACCCTCAGCAGGATTTTTTACGTGTCAGCGCCTTCCCCACCGCCCTCTCCGGCTCCCTTTACACTCCGTCTGGCCCTGGGTCTGATCGGCGTGCTGATTGCGGCTCTGACCTCCGGGATCAATGATCGCGTCACCGATATCACGCTGGCCGACATTTTAGGCGTGTACGGTCTGGGACACGATGACGGCACCTGGATTAGCTCCGTCTACGCTGCTGCCGAAGTCTCGGCCATGTTGCTTGCCCCCTGGTTTGCAGTGACCTTTTCCCTGCGCCGCTTCGCCATTGTCGCGACCTTCGCGTTTACTTTTTTCGGCGCCATCATTCCCTTCGCGCCCAACCTGGAAAGCCTGGTCACCCTACGCATATTGCAAGGCATCGCAGGCGGTGCGCTGCCGCCGTTGTTGATGACGGCCGCGTTACGTTTTCTGCCTTGGCATATCAAGTTGTACGGTTTGTCCGCCTACGCGCTGACGGCTACCTTCGGCCCCAACCTGGCGATGCCACTGGCTGCACTGTGGACCGAAGGCGTCGATTGGCGAATGGTGTTCTGGCAGATCATCCCTTCAGGGCTGATCGGTGCGGCGCTGATTGCGTATGGATTGCCCCAGGACCCGTTGCGTCTTGAACGCTTCAAACAGGCTGACTGGCGCGGCGCATTGCTGGGGGTCAGCGGCATCACCATGCTGGTCATCGCCCTCACCCAAGGCGAGCGTCTGGACTGGCTCAACTCATCACTGATCAGCTTCCTGTTACTGGGCGCTGCAGTGTGTCTGCCCGCGTTTCTGATCAATGAATGGTTTCATCCGCTGCCGCTGTTCAAGCTGCAATTGCTCAAGCGCCGCAACTTCAGTTACGGCTTGATCACGTTGTGTCTGTTTCTCTTTGTCGGGCTGGCAGGCAGCGCAATTCCGGCGTCTTATCTGACTCAGATTCAAGGTTACCGCCCGCTGCAAACCATGCCCACGGCGTTGATTATCGCCTTGCCGCAACTGCTGATTGCCCCGCTCGTGGCGCTGGTAATCAACCGCAACTGGGTCGACTCGCGCTATGTAATTGCCTCCGGCCTCGGCTTGCTGACCATCGCCTGCCTTGGCGGTTCACAGATCACCAGCGAATGGATTCGCGACGATTTCTACCTGCTGCAATTACTGCATACCTTCGGCCAGCCGTTGGTGGTAGTGCCATTGTTGATGAATGCTACTGGCGTGATTCAACCCCTTGAAGGTCCGTTCGCATCGTCCATGGTCAACACACTGCGCGGGCTGTTTTCAGTGATTGCCGGGGCTGCGCTGGAAAACTTCGTCACCCATCGCGAGCACTTCCACTCCAACGTTCTGCTCGACGGAGTGGGCACAAGGCTGCAGGGTCTTGAGCCCTTGCACAGCGTTCAGAGCACTGCTGCGCTGGCCCGTCAGGTCAAGGAACAGGCCTACGTATTGAGTTTCAGTGATGCCTTCCTCGCATTGCTGGCCGTCATCGGCGTTTTGCTGGTCATTCTGCTGACCCTGCCCAAGCGCGCCTATCCACCGCAACCTCCGGTACCGTCATGAAACAGCACAGAACCGCCCTCTCCCTGGCCTGCGTCGCCGTCGTCGTTTGTCTCGCTTACATCGGTTATCGCCTGATCAGCGGCGGCACCGTGCAACAGACCGACGACGCTTATATCCGCGCCGACTCGGTACTGGTTTCGCCGCGCCTTTCCGGGCAGATCAGCAAAATCGCCGTTGACGACAACCAGTGGGTCAAGGCTGGAGACTTGCTGGCTGAAATCGACAACGCCGATTACCGGGTCGCACAACTGTCAGCCAAAGCCAACGTTGAAGCAGCATCGGCACAGATTCAGAACCTCAAGGCCAGTATCCAGCGTCAGGCTGCGGTCATCGATCAAGCCGCCGCGACCACCCGCGCCACCGCTGCATCACTCAAGTTCGCTCAGGAAAACGCCAGGCGTTACCTGAACCTGTCCAACGCTGGTGCCGGTACTCAGCAGGAACGCCAGAAAGCCGATGCCGAACTGCTGGGCTGGCAGGCAGCTCGAGATCGTGATGAAGCCTCGCGCGTCGCGGCGTCCAGGAGTCTGGATGTGCTCAAGGCACAATTGGAAGTCGCCAAGGCGGCGCTGGAGAAGGACCAAGCGGCCTTGCAACAGGCGGATCTGAATCTGTCCTATACCCGCATTACCGCACCGCAAGACGGCATGGTCGGCCAGCGCTCGGTCCGGGTCGGCGCTTATGTTTCTCAGGGGCAAGCCTTGATGGCCGTTGTGCCGTTGCAGGACGCCTTCGTGGTCGCCAACTTCCGCGAAACCCAACTGGCTCACATGCAGCCGCAACAGAAAGTCGAGCTGAGCGTGGACAGCTTCCCCGATCACACCTTCAGCGGTTACATCGACAGTATTGCCCCGGCGACCGGTGTCTCGTTCTCGCCGATTGCGCCGGATAACGCGACGGGCAATTTCACCAAAGTCACTCAGCGCATGCCGGTGAAAATCAGGTTCGATGCCGATCAGCCGGATCTGCAGAAGCTGCGGATCGGCATGTCGGTCGTGGCGCGTATCGACACCGCGCAGGAGCATTGAGATGAAACGTTGCCTGCTGTTCGCCGCCATGGTCAGCCTCGGTGCCTGCTCGGTCGGCCCGGACTTTCAACGCCCGCAAGCGCAACTGCCGCAGACCTGGCAGACCAACGTCCGCCCCGGTACGGCACCGGGCAGCCCTGCTGACAGCCAGTGGTGGCAGCAACTGGGCGACCCGCAATTGACCGCACTGGTGGAGCGCTCTGCCAAGGCCAATCTCGACGTGCGCGCCGCCAGTAATCGCCTGGAACAAAGCCGGGTCATGCGTCAGGTAACCGGCAGCCAGCAATTACCCGGTGTTGCCGCCAATGGCAGTTACCGTCGTGCACGCAACAGTGCCGAAGGCCTTAATGATCCTTCCGGCGAACAAGGCCAGGCCCCGTTTGAACTGTGGAGCGCCACGCTGGACGCCAGTTGGGAGCTTGACCTTTGGGGGCGTGTACGGCGCAACGTCGAAGCCGCCGATGCGGAAATCGAGCTGACCCAGGCCCAGCGCGACGGCGTGCTGTTGAGCATCGCCGCCGAGACCGCCACCGATTACATTCGTCTGCGCGGCGTGCAGGCCAAGCTCGGTGTAGCCCGGCAGAACCTGGAGATCGCCAGACAGAGCCGGGCGTTGACTCAGGCCCGTTTCGACAACGGCGTGACTACCAATCTCGACACCTCCAACGCGGCTGCTCAAGTGGCGACCATCGAGGCAGTGATTCCAACCCTGGGTGCCGAACAGGATCGCCTGATCAACGCCCTGAGTTATCTGCTCGCCGAACCACCTCGTGCGTTGAGCGCTGAACTGCTAGAACCGAAAAGCATTCCTCATCCGGCACCGGACGTGCCGCTGGGGCTGCCCTCGGAACTCGCCCAACGGCGCCCGGATATCCAGCAAAGCGAAGCCGCCCTGCACAGAGCCACCGCAGCAATCGGCGTTGCACAAGCTGACTTTTATCCACGGATCAGCCTGGGTGCGAGCTTCGGTACGCAAGCGCGGGACGGCTCGGATGTGGGTGCGTGGAGCTCCCGCCAATGGACCTATGGCCCTAGCCTGTACCTGCCGATCTTTCAGGGTGGCCGCCTGACCGGCACTCTGGAACTGCGTAAACGCCAGGAACAGGAAGCAGCGTTGAATTACCAGCGTGTCGTGCTCGGCGCCTGGCATGAAGTCGATAACGCCATGAACGACTACGCCGCAGAGAAGCAGAAGCACAGCGCCCTGCAAGAAGCCGTCAGCCAGAACAACATAGCCCTGAGCACCGCCCGCGACCGCTACACACAAGGGGCAGCAGATTTCATCAACGTGCTGAATGTGCAACGGGCATTGCTGGATACCCAAAGTGCTCTGGTGGACAGCGCGACGGCGGCTGCGATTGACCGGATCAGACTGTACCGCGCACTGGGTGGTGGTTGGCCAAAGGGGTGAAACACTATGGACGAGTGTCCACATAACTGTGGGAGCCGCCCCGGTGTCACTGACACCACGCTGTCGCGCAGCAAACACGGGACCTGTAGGAGTGAGCTTGCTCGCGATTCGATCTGTTGGTCGATGAATATATTGCCTGTGCTGAAGCTATCGCGAGCAAGCTCACTCCTACAGAAAATGCATTTCAAATCAGGTAGTTATTTCTTATTTGATAGGAGCTGGGCTTGCCCGCGATAGGTCTGGGCGCGATCTAAAGTGAACCGTATCCAGCCTTATCGCGAGCAAGCTTGGCTCCCACAGGGATCGGCGCAATTCAGATAAAAAAACAGGCTGCCCTCATGCCAAAGGAACAGCCTGTAAAAACAACGAAGTTTTTGAGTCGCTTTCAGCTCATCACTTGGCTGTAATCACCGACAATTTGGTAATCCCTGCCCGCTCGATGGACGCCATGGCGCGCGCCACTTCCCCGTAGTTCACGCCATCGTCAGCCTGCAATTGCACGCGTACGTCCGGGGCTTTTTCCCTGGCGGCCTTGAGGTTGGTTTCCAGCAGATCCGGCTGGATTTCATCCTTGTTGATGAACAACTTGCCCTGCCCGTCGATGCTCACCACCAGCGGATCTTTCTGCTCTACCGGGGCGACGGACTCGGTCTTTGGCAGGTTGATCGGGATCGAGTTGGTCAGCAGTGGCGCGGTCACAATGAACACCACCAGCAGCACCAGCATCACGTCCACCAGCGGCGTGACGTTGATCTCGCTCAGGACTTCATCGCTGTCTTGTGTGGAGAAAGCCATCTCAGGATGCCTCCTGCACTTTCTGGCCAACTGTCGGTGCAGCGTGCTTGTTCAAAACAGGGTGCAGCAACACGCGGAACGAGTTCTTCTGGGCAAGGCTGTAGAAGTCGTGAGCGAAGTCATCCAGATCAGCAGCGGTCAGTTTCAGGCGACGCAGAAAGTAGTTGTAAACCAGCACAGCCGGTACCGCGACTGCAATACCGACGCCGGTGGCGACCAGTGCTGCGCCAATCGGACCGGCAACCGTTTCGAGGCTCGCCGACCCCGCCGCACTGATGCCTTTCAAGGCGGACATGATGCCCCAGACCGTGCCGAACAGACCGATAAAGGGCGAGGTGCTGCCGATGCTGGCAACCACCGCCAGACCGGTTTCCAGCGAGCGGCGCTCCCGAACGATCTGCTGACGCAAGGCGCGTTCCAGGCGGTCCTGATGATTGATCGCCTGACTCAGGTCAGTGGCTTGCGCGCCATCCGGCACCTGAATCGCGGCATAACCGGCCAACGCCACACGAGCGGCGGCACCCGGTTGTTCCTGAGCCAGTTGAGCGGCGGAATCAAGGCTCGATGCAGCCCAGAATTGCTTGTGGAATTTGCGGTCCTGATTCTTCAGGCGGGTGAACTGAACGCCCTTGAGCAGGGCCAGGCCCCAGGTCGCAACGGAAAACAGGACCAGCAGCCAGATGACGGCGTGCTCGACGGATTCGAAAGGGGAAGCAAGTAGGTTCATGGCACGGCTCTCTCTGAACAAGGCATGTGTGGTGTAGCGATGCGCCTTTTGTTCAGGTAGCTCGCGAGGTCAATCTGATGTCTGGACTCCGATCGGGTATTGACCGAATCCTGACTGGAATAATCAGCGAATCTTGAAATCGATGGGCACGCTGACCCAACCGTCCTGGGCGACGTCGCCCTGCTTGGCCGGTACGAAGCTCCAGCGTTTCACTGCTGCCAGGGCCGCGTCGTCGAGCTGATCGCGTCCGCTGCTTTTCTGCAGTTGAATCTCACCCGGTTTGCCGCTGGCCAGTACATGCACGCGCAGCAACACCGTCCCTTCCCAGCCGCGACGCATGGCCAGTGCCGGGTATTCCGGGGCCGGGTTTTTCAGGTAACCGGCGTTGGCAGATGCAGGCGTTACCGGTTTTGGTGCAGGTGGCGCGGGCGGCGCAGGGGCTGCAACCGGTTGCGGCGGTGCCGGTGGTACTGGCGGTTGTTCCACGGGTTTGGCGACCGGCTTGGGCACAGGTTTGACCACTGGCTTAGGCTTTGGAACAGGCTTGGGCGGTGGCGGTTTGACCGCGAGTTCGTCTTCCACTGGCGGTGGCGGTTCCTGAACCACCGGTTGCACGATGGGCTCGGGCGGCGGTGGTGGAGTCTCGACAACCGGCGGCGCAGGTTGAGAAAACTCGATGGTCATAGGTGGAACTTCGGGTGGCGCTACCGGCAGCGGCGCTGGCGGATTCTGGTTGACCCAGTAAATGACCGCGCCGTGCAACACCAAGGCGAATACTCCCAGCAACACGGCCTCACGACGGCTCAAAATCCGTTTCGGCGTGCTGTGCAGACGCGACAGCGCCAAGGGACCGCGATAAACGCGCCCCAGATCGAGCAGTTCGCCGCCCGGTGCCGGACGCCACAGCACATCAAGTGCGCTGGCGCTTTGGACATTGCCCATTGTCTGCTCCTGCAAAACCTTCAAATGAAAAGCCCGAGGCAGAGCGGATGGCTCTGCGACGACGCTTGAGTTAAATAATCCACGAGACAATATATTTCTTAAAAGAATATTTTCTCAGATGGTTATTCGTTAATTGCATAACACCCGATTTCAATTTGCGAACACTGACCTGTGGGAGCCGGGCTTGCCCGCGATAAGTCTGGACGGGATTTAAAGTGAACCGAGTCCAGCCTTATCGCGAGCAAGCTCTGCTCCCACAAGAAAAATCCCCCAGCTCGGAATCACGTACTCTCCCGCTCAATCACTTCACACTTGAGCAGATTCAAGCGCTGTAACTCACCCTCCAGCTCGACCACTCCAAGACTCTGCAGCAGCCGTGTGGCGGCCAGCACACCGATCTCCAGTGCAGGAGGCTTGATCGTGCTCAAACTGGGCAGCAGCATCTCGGCAAAGGCGTAATCACCAAACCCCAGCACTGCACAATCCTGCGGAATACGCAGCCCTGAGCGTTGCCCCGCCAGGAGGCCGCCCGCCGCCAGGTTGTCATTGGCGAATACAATCGCATCGGGTTTTTCAGCCGCGCTCATCAGCGCCTGCATCGCCTGTTTACCTGCTTCGAAGGGTGCGCGATCCGGATCCGGTGCAAACAGGATCGGCGTCATCCCCAGCTCGATCAGCGTCGCCGCGCAGCCGTCGCGGCGCTCGATGGCACTGAAGTCACCCGCGGCGCTGTTCTGCACGAAAGCAATCCTTCGGTAACCCTTGCCGTGCAGGTAACGCGCAGCGGTGACACCCACTTCGTAGTGGGAAAAACCAATCTGGATCGGCGCACGATCCGGCTGGTAATCCCAGGTTTCCACCAGTGGAATGTCCGTGTCAGCCAGCATTTTCTCGGTGCCCACGCTGTGAAAATGGCTGGTCACTACCAGTGCTGCGGGTGACCAACCGAGAAAGGCGCGAACAGCGCTCTCCTCCTGCTCCGCAGAGAAATAACTCGATGCCAAAAGCAACTGATATCCGTGCCGCGTGAGCGTGTCGCTGAAGCCCTGAATGGTGCTGGCGAAGATCGGTCCGGAGATGTTCGGCACTACCATGCCGACGATTCGCCCGCGGGCCGACGCCAGACCGCCCGCCACCAGATTGGGTACATAACCCAGCTCCGCCACTGCGGCCGCAATACGCTCGCGGTGCTCGTCCGAGACCTGATCCGGCTGATTGAAATAACGCGAGACCGTCATCGTCGAAACACCGACGTGTTTAGCCACCGTATCCAGCGTGATGCGCCCTGCCCCACGGCGTTTGCGGGGCGGACTTTTCTGATCGCTCAAGGCTGATGCCCTTCTAACAAAAAGGAATATAAAAGTAATTTTTGAGTATTGGACGATCTATCCAGTCTTTACTGATACTGACGATGTTAGCGCTAACGGAATGATCTTGTCAGCTACTCGCTTGAGCGAATGCCGCCGGAACACAGCCAACGCCTACATCAGGAGCAGTGACCGAAGAGTCACGGCAGTCAGGGCATATCTCAAGCGAGCATCGAACATGCAACACACCTCTGGGGACATCATCAAACCGGCGCGCCTGGCGCAGGCCATCGCAGCAGCACTGGCACTGACTTCACTACAAGGCCTCGCCGCCGACAGCAACACCACCAATACCGAAGGTCAGACCGCAACCCTGCAAGCGGTGACGGTAACGGCCACCCGCCGCGAAGAATCGCTGCAGAAAGTACCGGTGGCGGTCTCTGTGGTTGAAGGCGAACAGCTGGAGCGCGATAACCGTAACGGCGTATCCAGCATCGTCCAGCAGATCCCCAGCCTGAACTTCCGCACCGGAGCATCGAACAAGGACACCTCGTTGTTCGTTCGTGGTGTGGGCACCATTTCCACCTCACCCGGCGTCGAGCCGACGGTTGCGACGGTGGTCGACGGCGTGGTTTACGCCAGGCCTGGTCAGGCGACGCTGGACTTGCTCGATCTGGATCGCATCGAAGTGCTGCGCGGCCCGCAAGGCACACTGTTCGGCAAGAACGCTTCAGCGGGCGTACTTAACGTGATCAGCAAGTCACCCACTGAAGAAACCCATGGTTACATCGATCAGTCGTACTACAGCGGCAACGAAAGCCGTACCCGTTTCGGCATCGGCGGCAGCCTGATCCCGGATACCCTCAAAGCTTCGATCACGACCCTGTTCGGCAGCTATGACGGCAACGTCGACAACAAGGCCAACGGTCAGGAGGTCAACGGTTACAACCGCAAGGGCGCGCGCGGCAAGCTGGAATTCACGCCCAACGATGACGTCAAACTGACCGTGATCGCCGACTACATGCAGTCCCATGATGACGCGCCGAACGGGGTGGTCAGTTCCACGCTGAACCCGGCGTTTGCCGGTGCTCTGGCGCCGGTACGCGCCAGCGACCATAACCGTGACATCGTCAGCGATTACCGCAGCCACGTCGAAGACATCAACAAGGGATTGTCGGCCCAGCTGGACTGGAATCTGGGTGACTACACCCTGACCTCGATCACTGCATGGCGCGGCTGGAACAACACTCAATGGCAGGACGGCGATCGCTTGTCGAACATCACGGCGGCATTCCCCGGCACTGAAGACAAGGGCGACCTGGACTTCAATCAGTACTCGCAGGAACTGCGTCTGGCCTCGCCAAAAGGTCAGTTTCTGGAGTACGTCGGTGGCCTATATTACATGCATGGCAAGGATGAAGAGACCTATCGCCGCACGCTGGTCACGCCAACCGCCAGCGCCGTGGGTGTCGCCGATTATGGGACGACCAGCGACAGCTATTCGGTGTTTGGCGAAAGCACGCTGAACTTCACCCCGGCCTTCCGCGGGATCGCCGGTTTGCGCTGGACCCACGACGAACTGGAATACGATCATCGCCGGGTTTCGACCTCGCCTACCGCCGTCGCAGGCATCAACCCCGGCACCAGCAGTTCCGGTTCGGTGGATGAAGATGGCTGGTCAGGGCGTCTGGGTCTGCAATACGACCTGACCGACAACGTCATGACCTACCTGACCTACTCGCGCGGTTATAAAGGCCCGGCCTATAACGTGTTCTTCAATATGCAGCCGCGTGATACTGACGCGCTCAAACCAGAGACTTCCAATACCTGGGAACTGGGCGTCAAGGCCACCAGCTGGAACAATCGTCTGGTCACCAACCTGGCGGTATTCCACAGCGACTACGACAACTATCAGGCGAACTTCCTCGATACCGTGGCCGGCAGCGTAGTCACGAGACTGATCAACGCGGGCAGTGTTTCCACCGAGGGCGTGGAAGCCGACTTCGCCTTGCAAGCCACGCAAAACCTCAAGCTTTCCGGCGCAGTGGCTTACACCAGGGCCCGTATTGATACCTTCTCATGCCCGGCGGGCGCGGCGGCATCGTGCAACGTTGACGGCAAAACCCTGCCCTTCTCTCCGGACTGGAAAAGCTACGTGCGGGCTGACTACAGCATCCCGCTGGACAATGGCCTGGATGTTGAACTGGGCACGGATTACAGCTGGCAGAGCGAAGTGCAGTACGACATCACTCAAAACCCGGACACTGTGCAAGGTGCCTACGGCATCTGGAACGCCAGCGTCGCACTGGCCGACTACAACAAGGGTTGGCGCGTGGCGCTACTGGCCAAGAACCTGGCAGACAAATCCTATTCGCCCGGCCTGGCCGCTACCGGCAACTACATCACCCGCGCGGTACCGCGTGATGACGAGCGGTATTTCGGGGTGCAGTTGCGTAAGGATTTTTGATGCGCAGAAAGTAACCCTGTAGCACAGCAAAAAGGGGCCCTGTAGGAGCTGCCGAAGGCTGCGATGACGGTGTGTCAGGACAAAAGCTTTCGCAGCCTTCGGCAGCTCCTACAAGGATTCTTCTCGCTGCCAACATCGCAGTTGATTCAACAAGGAACTCACATGAGCAATACTCCACGCCAACTCAAACTCGGCGCCTTTCTCATGGCCACCGGGCACCATGTGGCGGCCTGGCGTCATCCGGACGTACCGGCCAACGCCGGGCTGGATTTCAAGCATTACAAACATTTGGCCCAGGTGGCCGAAGCAGCGAAACTCGACGCGCTGTTCGTCGCTGACAGCGTGGCTGCCGCAACAGGCGCCAGCGCCAGTCACATGGCGCGCTCCGATCATTTTGAACCGCTGACATTGATGTCAGCGTTGAGCGCCGTCACCGAACACATCGGCCTGATCTGCACCGCCACCACCAGTTACAACGAGCCGTACCACGTGGCGCGTAAGTTCGCGTCGCTGGATCATCTGTCTGGTGGCCGTGCGGGCTGGAATCTGGTGACCTCCGATGCTGCCGCCGAGGCACAGAATTTCGGCCGGGACGAACACATCGGTCACGCTGAACGCTACAGCCGCGCGCGCGAGTTTCATCATGTGGTGACCGGCCTATGGGACAGTTGGGAAGACGATGCCTTCGTGCGTGACAAGGCCAGCGGCGAGTATTACGACCCGGCCAAGCTGCATGTGCTGGACCATCAGGGCGAACACTTCCGGGTCAAAGGCCCGCTGAACGTCGCCCGCTCACCTCAGGGCCAACCGGTGATCGTGCAGGCGGGCTCTTCAGAAGTGGGTCGTGAACTGGCGGCTGAAACCGCCGAAGTGGTGTTCACTGCTCAAACCTCCTTGGCCAATGCCCAAGCGTTCTATACCGATATCAAAGGTCGCATGGCACGCTTCGACCGTGATCCTGACAGCCTGAAAATCATGCCCGGCGTGCTTGTTGTAGTGGGCGACAGTGAAGCCCTTGCCAGGGAAAAATTCGAAGCATTTCAGGAACTGGTGGAGCCGAAAGTCGGTGTCGCATTGCTCGGCCGCATGCTGGGCAACTTCGACCTGTCCGCTTACGCTCTCGACGAACCGCTGCCGCCGTTACCCTTGACCGACAGCGGGCAGCAAAGCCGCCAGAAGCTGCTGACCCAGCTGTCCAGGGATGAAAACCTGACCCTTGCTCAACTGGGCCGGCGCATTGCCGGAGGACGTGGTCACTACAGCCTGATCGGCACCCCGACGCAAATCGCTGACCAACTGCAAGCCTGGTTCGAAGAACGTGCTGCCGACGGCTTCAATGTGTTGGTGCCGCACCTGCCCGGCGGTCTTGAAGACGTTGCTCGTTACGTGGTGCCTGAACTACAACGTCGTGGGCTGTTCCGCACCGAGTACAGCGGCAGCACGTTGCGGGAGAACCTCGGCCTGCAACGGCCACGTCATCGTTTTTCCGGAGGATTCTGAGTGAACTGCAATCCCTTGAGAGTCGCCAGCCTGCTGCTGGTATGGAGCCTGTCGTGCAGCGCATTCGCGCTCAATGGCGACCCGCGCCCGGATGCGCCTGAACTGGCCGCACGCGGCGCTTATCAAGTGGGCGTACGCACTGTTGATGTGGTTGACCGCGATCAACTCAATATCCTCGCGGCGACCAGCACGGACAGCAATCCGCGTTACGACCGGCCGCTGCGTATGGAAGTCTGGTATCCCGCGCAACTGAAAAACGGCCAGGCCGAGCTGAGCACGTACACCGATGTGCTGGGCGCAGGCGCCAACAACCCGGCCCGGCCCAATACTCCGTTCACGTTCGAAGGCCGCGCTGCCCGCGATGCGCAGCCGCTCAAGGACAAAGCGTTTCCGCTGGTGATCGTGTCCCACGGTTATCCGGGCTCACGCCTGCAGATGAGTTACCTGACCGAGTTCCTCGCCTCCCACGGCTATTTCGTCGTCGCTATTGATCACACGGAATCCACCCGCGCCGACCGGGCCGGTTTCGCCAGCACCCTGCTCAACCGCCCTCTGGATATTCTGTTTGTACTGGACCAGATCACGGACTGGGCGAAGTCGGGCAGCGGTAACCCTTTCGCCGGAAAAATAGACGTCAGCCACACCGCGCTGCTCGGCTATTCCATGGGCGGCTACGGCGTGCTGAATGCAGCGGGCGTCGGTACCGGTGCTGCGGCTTTACGCTTTGTCCCCGGTACGGCTTTGCAGGCCAGACAAGCGGGCAATCCGGATTTCGAGGCTAAAAGAGACACCCGCATCAAAGCGCTGATCGCCTTCGCGCCATGGGGTGGCCAGCAAGGCCTGATGGACGAAAAAGGGCTGGCGGGCCTGCGCGTGCCCAGCCTGTTCATCGCAGGCGATCAGGACGATGTCGCCGGTTACGCTGACGGGGTCAGACGCCTGGCGGAAGGGGCGAAAAACGCTGACCGCTACCTGCTGGTTTACGAAAACGCACGGCATAACATTGCGCCCAATCCCCCGCCTGCAGCCGCGAGCAGTCACCCCGACGACTTTTCCGCCTATGCTGAGCCGGTCTGGGACAGCAGTCGCATCAACAACATCAACCAGCACTTTGTCCTGGCCTTTCTCGATCAGCAGCTCAAAAGCGTCGATCGCCAGCCGTGGCTGACTCTGGTGCCACGGGCCGCCGACGGCAAATGGTCGAAAGACGAAACCGGACGCGAAAAACCTGATCACAGTTACTGGAAAGGCTTCAAGAATCGCAGCGCTCTGGGCCTGGAATTCTATCACTGGCCAGCGCAAGCGACCCCGTCTTCGACTACCCAACGAGACCCACAATGACTTATACCGCTGCCGAAAATCGCTACGAAAAAATCCCCTATCGCCGCACCGGCCGCAGTGGGCTGGTCCTGCCTGCGCTGTCGCTGGGCCTTTGGCATAACTTTGGCGACAGCACGCCGCTCGACACCCAACGCGCCATGCTGCGCACGGCGTTCGATCTGGGCATCAATCACTTCGATCTGGCCAACAACTATGGCCCACCCTATGGCAGCGCCGAGACTAATTTCGGCAAGCTGTTCCAGGAGGACTTCAAGCAGTATCGCGATGAGCTGATCATCTCCACCAAAGCCGGTTGGGACATGTGGCCCGGCCCTTACGGGCAAGGTGGTGGCTCGCGCAAATACGTGCTGGCCAGCCTCGATCAGAGCCTGCAGCGCATGGGCCTGGATTACGTGGATATCTTCTACTCGCATCGCTTCGACCCGGACACGCCACTGGAAGAAACCGCCAGCGCCCTGGCCACTGCCGTGCAACAGGGTAAGGCGCTGTACATCGGCATTTCCTCATACTCCGGCAGTAAAACCCGTGAAATCGCCGCGCTGCTGAAAGAGTGGAAAGTGCCGTTGTTGATTCACCAGCCGGCCTACAACCTGCTCAATCGCTGGGTAGAAAAGGACTTGCTGGACACCACCGATGAGCTGGGCGCCGGAGTGATCGTCTTTACCGCACTGGCCCAGGGTTTGCTGACCGACAAGTACCTCAACGGTGTGCCGCAGGATGCCCGGGTCAACCGTCCGGGGGGCGGTTCGTTGCAGGCGTCGCACTTGTCCGAAGCCAACATCGCTCACGTTCGCGCCTTGAACGAGATCGCCAAACGTCGCGGCCAGAGCCTTGCGCAAATGGCCCTGGCGTGGACCCTGCGCGACCCGCGCGTGACCTCGGCCCTGATTGGTGCGAGCCGTCCGGAGCAAATCGTCGAGAACGTCGAAGCACTGAAGAACCTCAAGTTCAGTCAGGAAGAACTGACCGAAATCGACCGCTTCGCCCAGGAAGGCGGTATCAACCTCTGGGAGAAACCGTCGTTGGCGGAGTGACCGGCCTCAATAAATACACCTCCCTGTGGAATGTAATCTCCCTTGTGGAATGCATTCCCCTGTGGGAGCCGGGCTTGCCCGCGATACATGAGACGCGGATTGAAGACATACCGCGTTATCGTTTATCGCGGGCAAGCCCAGCTCCCACAAAGGGATCTCCAACCGTCGCAAGTTTTTGTGTTGTAAGATAGCGAGCCCTCATGAAATCCATAGCACTCCTCTTCGCAGGCCTCCTTGGCCTTGCATCGGCCCACTCTGCCTTGGCGGCAGACCCACAGACCCTGCGTGTTGGCTACCAGAAAGGCTCCATCGCTATGGTGATCGCCAAGGAAAAAGGTCTGCTGGAAAAACGCTTCGCCGACACCAAAATTCAATGGATCGAATTCCCGGCGGGTCCTCAAATGCTTGAGGCGCTCAACATCGGCGCACTGGATTTAGGTTCCACCGGCGATATCCCGCCGCTGTTTGCTCAGGCGGCCGGGGCTGATCTGGTCTACGTCGGTGCCGAACCCGCCAAGCCCGCCGCAGAAACCATCCTGGTGCGCAAGGACAGCCCACTGCAAAACGTCGCTGACCTGAAAGGCAAGAAAGTCGCCTTCCAGAAAGGCTCCAGTTCCAACAACGTCTTGCTGCGTGCGCTGAACAAAGCCAAGTTGACCTTCAAGGACATCCAGCCGATTTACCTCACCCCCGCCGACGCCCGTGCCGCCTTCGAACAAGGCAGCGTCGATGCCTGGGCAATCTGGGACCCTTACGCCTCGCTGGCCCTGATCGAAGGCCACAGCCGTCTGCTGGCCGACGGTACCGGGCTGGGTTTGTCCGGGCCGATCTACAGCGCACGTCGCGACTACGCCACACAGCACCCGGACTTTGTTCATGCAGTGCTTGATGAACTCACCGCCGCCGAAGCCCTGACCCGCAGCCAGCGTCAACAAAGCATCGACATTTTGACCAGCTCCATGGGGCTGCCGGAACCGGTGATCACCCGCTACCTGGACAACCGGCCGCCGTCGCCGATCCTGCCGGTGGACGCCAACATCATCGCCGCGCAACAGGCGACGGCGGATCTGTTCTTCCAGAACAAACTGCTGCCGAAAAAGATCGATGTCCAGGAAGCCGTCTGGAAATAACGCCCTGATTCAAGGGAAGAACCATGAGCGATCCCTCAACGAAATCGCTCATAAGCTAATGCAAAAAAGTTATTTATTTAGAGTTTCTTAGATCATTTAGTCTCCTGCTTCAGCCAGTCCCCGGCCAGCCTGATTCGGAGCTTCATGATGAAACTGCACTTCCCTCTTCGCCTCCTGGTGGCGCTGTCGCTGACTGGCGCTTCGTATCTGGCTCAAGCCGCAGACTTCACAGTCGCCTATCAAACCACCGTCGACCCGGCCAAAGTTGCTCAGGCCGATAACGCCTACGAGAAAGCCACCGACTCGAAAATCTCCTGGCGTAAATTCGAAAACGGTGCCGACGTAATCACTGCCATTGCCTCCGGTGATGTGCAGATCGGCTACCTCGGCTCCAGCCCTTTTACCGCGGCTGCAACCCGCAAGCTGCCGGTTGAGACGTTTCTGATCGCGACGCAGATCGGTGCCGCTGAAGCATTGGTTGCTCGCAACGGTTCGGGGATCAATTCACCTCAGGATCTGATCGGCAAGAAAATCGCCGTGCCGTTCGTGTCCACGGGTCACTACAGCCTGCTGGCTGCGTTGAAGCACTGGAATATCGACCCTTCGAAAGTCACCATTCTTAACCTCGCGCCACCTGCTATTGCCGCCGCCTGGAAACGCGGTGACATCGACGCCACCTACGTTTGGGACCCCGCATTGGGTGTCGCCAAGGAGACCGGCAAAGTGCTGATCACTTCCGGTGAACTGGCCAAGGTCGGCGCACCGACCTTCGACGCCTGGATCGTGCGCAAGGACTTCGCCGACAAGCACCCTGAAATCGTCAAATCCTTCGCCAAAGTCACCCTCGACGCCTACGCCGATTACCGCAAGGACCCGGCCGCCTGGCTGGCAAAATCCAGCAACGTCGACAAGCTGGTGAAGCTCTCGGGTGCGAAAACTTCGGATATTCCCGGCCTGCTGCAAGGCAACGTCTACCCACTGGCGGCGGATCAAAGCGCCCTGCTTGGCGCGCCAACCATCGACGCCGTGACCAAGACCGCTGCGTTCCTCAAGGAGCAAGGCAAGGTCGATGCAGTGCTGGCTGATTACGCGCCTTACGTCAGCAACCAATTCATCACCCAGTAAGCGGAGTCCAACCCATGGCGTTGCTCAAACTGGAGCGCATCAGCGCACAGTACCCCGGCGCGACCGAGCCGGTGCTGGCGGATATTTCCCTCAGCCTCGGCCCGCAGCAATTGCTGGTGGCGTTGGGTCCATCGGGGAGTGGCAAAACCTCCCTGCTGAATCTGATTGCCGGTTTCGTGCCGCCCAGTGCTGGCAACATCAGCCTCGACGGGGTCACGGTAAACGGCCCCAGCGCCGAGCGCGGCGTGGTGTTTCAGGACGATGCATTACTGCCTTGGCAGAACGTGTTGACCAACGTCGCCTTCGGCCTGCAACTGGCCGGCGTACCCCGCGACCAGCGTGAAGCCAAGGCCAGAGAGATGCTCGCACTGGTGGACCTCGCCGGTTTCGATCAGCGCCAGATCTGGCAACTGTCCGGCGGTCAGAAGCAGCGTGTTGGTCTGGCCCGAGCGCTGGCGGCTGATCCCCGCGTACTGCTGATGGATGAGCCGTTTGGCGCACTGGATGCGTTCACTCGCGAACAGATGCAGGAGTTGCTGCTGCAAGTCTGGCAGCGTACTGCCAAGCCGGTGTTCCTGATCACCCACGACATTGAAGAAGCGGTTTTTCTCGCTACCGACCTGATTCTGTTGGCACCGAATCCGGGGCATATCGCCGAACGTCTGCAATTGGATTTCGGACAACGTTATGCCGCCGGGGAGTCGGCCCGTTCGATCAAGTCTGACCCACGGTTTATCGACACCCGGGAGCATGTCCTGGCCAGCGTGTTTTCCCAGCGTGGCGTCTCCCGGGAGCAACACGCATGAGCAGCTATGAATTGCAGAACACCGCGACTGCAACCGATAAACCTGGCGCCACTCCGGTGCGCTGGAGCCTCGGTACCCGCGCAATCAGCGTGCTGACGCTGGTGGTGCTGTTGGCCGCGTGGTGGGCGGTGACTGCCGCCCAGTTGATCGAACCGCTGTTCCTGCCACCGCCTTCGGCTGTGCTGGAAAAAGCCTGGCTGCTGATGACCAGCGGCTACATGGACTCCACACTCTGGCAGCACCTGGCCGCGAGTTTGCAGCGCATCGGCCTGGCGCTGTTGGTCGCCGTACTCACGGCCATTCCGGTGGGTATCGCCATCGGGCACAACCGCATCGCGCGAGGTATTTTCGACCCGCTGATCGAGTTCTATCGCCCCATCCCGCCGCTGGCGTATTTGCCGCTGATCGTGATCTGGTGCGGCATCGGTGAGTTCTCCAAAGTGCTGCTAATCTATCTGGCGATTTTCGCCCCCATCGCCATATCCACCGCGACCGGCGTGCGCACCGTTGACCCGACGAAATTGCGTGCTGCGCAATCGTTGGGTGCCACTCGCTGGCAGCTGATTCGCCACGTGATCCTGCCCAGCGCCCTGCCGGAAATTCTTACCGGCGTGCGCATCGGGCTGGGTGTCGGCTGGTCAACCCTGGTCGCTGCAGAACTGATCGCCGCGACCAGCGGCTTGGGGTTCATGGTTCAGTCAGCGGCGCAATTTCTGGTGACCGATGTGGTGGTACTGGGAATCCTGGTCATCGCCCTGATCGCCTTTGCCATGGAAATGGGTTTGCGAGCCCTGCAGCGCAAGCTGGTGCCGTGGCATGGGCAGAGTCATTGAATAAAACTTTCCAGCAAAGGCTTACGCAATCCCTGTGGGACCGGATTTATCCGGGAAGGGGCCGATACATCCGACACACTTGTATCGTCTGAAATGCCGCTTTCCCGGATGAATCCGGTCCCACACAGACTGTGTGAAAACGTAGCGAGCGACGGCAAGACAAGGCAAAAACAGGCGAAAAAGCGGAGTCTAGGTGTTCTAAATGAGCATTTTTCGCCTGTTTTTAACGCAGTATTGCCGAGCGTAGTAGTTTTCACACAGTCTGCACAGGAACTGTTTACAGCTGAAACCCGTTACTCGCCCCTGAAATCCGGACACCTTTCATGCCTATCCAGATATCCCCCCTAAGCCCTGCCCTCGGCGCACAGATTAGCGGCATTGATCTGAGTCAGGAGCTGACCCACGAACAACGCGATGCCATCGAGCAGGCGTTGCTCAAACATCAGGTGCTGTTCTTTCGCAATCAGCCACTGACACCCAGACAACAGGCGCGATTCGCTGCCCGTTTCGGGGATCTGCATATCCATCCGATCTACCCAAACGTGCCGGAACAACCCGAGGTACTGATCCTCGACACAGCCGTCACCGATGTGCGTGACAACGCCATCTGGCATACCGATGTGACGTTCCTGCCGACACCGGCAATGGGTGCAGTGCTCAGCGCAAAACAACTGCCGGAATACGGTGGTGATACGTTGTGGGCCAGCGGCATCGCAGCCTACGAAACGTTGTCACAGCCCCTGAAAACGCTACTCGAAGGCCTGACCGCGACGCATGATTTCACCCGCTCGTTTCCGCTGGCTCGCTTCGGCACCACACCTGAAGACATCGCCCGCTGGGAACAGACCCGCGGTCAGTACCCGCCGATCTCGCACCCGGTAATTCGCACGCACCCAGTCAGTGGTCGCAAGTCGCTGTTCGTCAACGATGGTTTCACCTCGCGTATCAACGAGCTGAGTGAAACAGAAAGTGCGGCAATTCTGACCTTTCTGTTCAGCCACGCGACCCGCCCGGAGTTCACCATTCGCTGGCGCTGGCAGGCCGATGACGTGGCCTTCTGGGACAACCGCGTCACTCAGCATTACGCGGTGGACGACTACCGGCCGCAGCGCCGGGTCATGCATCGAGCGACGATCCTGGGTGATGTGCCGGTTTTTTACTAACACTCAGCCATCGCGCAGCAACCGGGATTTTTGTTGGAGCCGTCTTGGTCTGGGGTCATCCCGACGATAAACGATAACGCGGTATGGCTTCTGCCTGCGTCTCCTGTATCGCGGGCAAGCCTCGCCACCGGGATCAACCCTTACAGGCCAACACAGAATCTCCCACAGATAATCGTTTCAGTTGGATCGCTAATCCCTGTGGGAGCCGGGCTTGCCCGCGATATAGGCGACGCGGTTTCACGGCCACACCGCGTTATCGTTCTTCGCGGGCAAGCCTCGCTCCAACAGGTTGATAGCATCTCAAGCTTATGCAAAACCTGTGGGACCGAATTCATTCGGGAAAGGGCCGGCAGATTCAACACTTCTGTCGCCTGACATGACGCATTCGCGAATGAATTCGCTCCCACCGGGATCAATCCTTGCAGGCAAACATAGAATCTCCCACAGGGAAAGCATTTCAATTTGATAGCTCGCAATCCTTGGCTATTCATCCCGATGCATCTCATGGAGTGGCAATAACCCCATGGTGCCCGCCAGGACGAAAATTTCGCCTCTTTCAAGTAATCCGGATAATAAACACTATGTCGATGCTGCCAACTTCAACTGCGCGCCCCAAAAAAGCACTGAAAAAACTGCTGCGTCTGGATGACTTTGAAGCTGCTGCAAAGAAACACTTGCCCCGACCGATCTTCGGCTATGTAGCAGGTGCCGTTGAAGACAATGTTTCGCTGAAATGGAACCGGGCGGCGTTTCAAGACTATGGTTTCGTACCTCGTGCGCTGGTTGACATTTCCCGACGCACGTTGACGACAGAACTGTTCGGCCACCGCTATGCTGCCCCGTTCGGCATTGCGCCCATGGGCATCAGCGCACTGTACGCCTACCGCGGCGACGTGATCCTGACCCAGGCTGCGGCGGCCGCCAACCTGCCGATGATCATGAGCGGCTCATCGCTGATCCCGCTGGAAGATGTTGTCAAAGCCAATCCACTTGCCTGGTTCCAGGCTTATCTGCCTGGCGACGAAGCCAACATCGTGGCATTGATCGCGCGAGTGGAAAAAGCCGGATTCAAAACCCTGGTGATCACGGTCGACGTTCCGGCTCCGGCCAATCGCGAGAATAATCTGCGCGCAGGTTTCTCGACGCCACTGCGACCGGGTCTGCGTCTCGCCTGGGACGGCATCAGCCACCCTCGATGGTTATTCGGCACCTTATTCAAGACACTGCTGAAACATGGCATGCCGCATTTCGAAAACAATTATGCCCATCGCGGCGTGCCGATTATTTCGTCAAATGTGGCCCGGGATTTCGCGCCGCGCGGTCATTTGAACTGGGAGCATTTCAAACTGATCCGCAAGCAGTGGACAGGCACACTGGTTATCAAGGGCATCCTGCACCAGGCTGATGCCGTTAAAGCCCGTGATTGCGGTGTTGACGGCATCATTGTCTCCAACCACGGCGGTCGTCAGTTAGACGGTGCCGTTTCTCCCCTGCAAGTCCTGCCGGACATCGTCGAAGCCTGTCCGGGCATTCCGGTAATGCTCGACAGCGGCGTGCGGCGCGGAACCGATGTGATCAAGGCGCTGGCGCTCGGTGCGCGTTTCGTCTTTGTCGGCCGGCCCTTTGCCTTCGCAGGATCGGTGGCCGGACAAGCCGGTGTCGAGCATGCGATCAAGCTGCTCCATGATGAAGTATCGCGAGACATGGCAATGCTCGGGGTCTGCTCGATTCCGGAAATCGGCCGGCATTTGCTGATGCGCAGGCAGTCGTGCGGATTTACGGCAATTGATCAACGTTAGAAAAATTCTGAACGCGGATCATGACGCACTCAATACATGCAATATTTTTATAATAACCTTAGGTCAAAATAGAATTTCACAGCTCACTTCTATAGCCATATGTTGCAGGTACGGATCCAGTTTTCGGGATAACCCAACCCGAGCTTCCCCCCCTCTATACGTTAAGAATACAAGAAGGAGCTGTTCATGAGCATCGAATTCATCGGCTACATCGCGACCCAACCCGGCTCGGAAATCCACCCGCGCAGCGGCCCGACCATCCAGCCCGAGTATGTGGCGAAAGTTGCCAAGGCTCATGAAGACGCTGGTTTTGATCGCGCGCTGGTGGCTTACCACTCCAACAGCCCGGACAGCGCCTTCGTTGCCGCCCACGCATCCAGCGTCACGACAAAACTCAAATTTCTGATCGCCCACCGGCCTGGCTTCATCTCGCCAACCGTCGCAGCGCGTCAGTTTGCAACGCTCGACGTGTTCAACGGCGGGCGCACGGCGATTCACATCATCACCGGTGGCGACGACAAGGAACTGCGCGCCGACGGCAGCCACATCGGCAAAGACCAGCGCTATGCCCGCACCGATGAATACCTGGGCATCGTGCGTCAGGAATGGACCAGCGAAAAGCCGTTCGACCACAAAGGCGAGTACTACCAGTTTGAAGGCGCGCACTCGCTAGTGAAGTCCCCGCAACAGCCGCACATCCCGGTGTATTTCGGCGGCTCTTCGCCTGCGGCCATCGCCGTGGCAGGCAAGCACGCTGATGTCTATGCACTGTGGGGCGAGACTTACGAGCAGGTCCGCGCGGTCGTCAAGGAAGTCCGCGCCGAAGCGGCGAAACATGGCCGGACCGTGCGATTCAGCCTGTCCCTTCGCCCTATCCTGGCGGAAACCGAAGAGAAAGCCTGGGCCCGTGCCGACAGCATTCTAGAGCGCGCCAAAGCCATCGCAGAAGGTAATGGTTTTGTGCGTCGCGAGCCGCCGAACGAAGGTTCGCGTCGCCTGCTGGCGGCAGCGGCGCAAGGTTCGCGCCTGGACAAACGCTTGTGGACAGGCATCGCCGGGTTACTGGGCGCGCAGGGCAACTCGACGTCACTGGTCGGCACGCCAGAGCAGGTCGCAGAGGCATTGCTGGATTACTACGACCTGGGCATCACCACCTTCCTGATTCGCGGTTTCGACCCACTGGACGACGCCATCGACTACGGCAGGAAACTCATTCCGCTGACTCGCGAGCTGGTCGCCAAGCGCGAGCGGGAGGCTCAGGAGAAAGTCGCCTGATGACGCTGCAAAACTTCCAGAGGGCGCAATAGCGCCCTCTTCTTCGTCTGCAAATACTTATCTGTCTTCGAGAGTGCCATGTCGAAACCGCTATTGAACATTCGCCTGCGTCGCCCACTGCTTGCGGGCCTGGCCATTGCTGCCGCATGGACGCTAATGCTGCCAGCCCAAGCCCGGGAAACCGTGCGCATCGGTTATCAGAAGTCCTCGACGCTGATCACCGTATTGAAAACCCAGGGCACGCTGGAAAAGGCCCTGAACGATGCAAACATCGATGTCAGCTGGCATGAATTCCCCAGCGGTTTGCCGTTACTGGAATCGTTGAACATCGGCAACGTCGATATCAGCGCCGATGTCGCCGATACCGTGCCGATCTTTGCTCAGGCAGCTCAGGCCCGACTGACCTACTTCGCCGAAGAGACGCCATCGCCCTCCGCCCAGGCGATCGTGGTGCCCAAGGGTTCGCCCATCAAGGAACTGGCCGACCTGAAAGGCAAGAAAGTCGCTGTAACAAAAGCTGCCGGTACTCACTATTTGTTGATCGCAGCACTGACCAAAGGCGGCTTGAAGTTCTCCGATATCCAGCCTGCTTACCTGACGCCTGCAGATGGCCGTGCCGCGTTCGAAAACAACAAGGTTGATGCCTGGGTGACCTGGGAACCCTTCCTGACCAGCGTGCAGCGCCAGTTGCCCACCCGCACCCTGGCGGACGGCACCGGCCTGGCCAGTTACAAGCGCTACTACCTGACCAGTACGCCGTACGCAAAGGCCCATCCGGAGGTGCTCAAGCTGGTGTTCGATCAACTGCAGAAAGCCGGTCACTGGGTCAAAGGCAATCCGAAAGAAGCCGCTGCCCTGCTCGGCCCGCTGTGGGGCAACCTTGATCCGGCCACGGTAGAAATCGCCAACAGCCACCGCACGTATGAAGTGCGCCCGGTGAAGGCAGACCAACTGGGCGAACAACAGAAAATCGCCGACGCGTTCTTTGCAGCAGGCTTGCTGCCAAAAGCAGTGGATGCCAAGGATGTGGAGATCTGGAAGCCTTAATTACCCGACACACCACCAGACCTTCCGCAACTCCTGTCAAATAATACTCAACCATCTGATTTGGAATGCTTTTTATCTGTAGGAGCGCTTGCCCGCGATAGCGTCACCACGGCCAATAATGTATCGAATGTGGTAAAGCTATCGCGGGCAAGCGCGCTCCTACAGGCCCTGTTTGCTGCAAAACAGCGCAGTGCCATGGACGCAGCAGCCCCTGCAGAAAATGCATGACAGCCAAAAATGGTCATCGCCCTTCACCACCGCAAAATGTTGCCCCAGCAACAGTCGCTCAACAGAATGTTCCTCCACCGACAGCAAACCCGTGCTGCGCCCCTTCCCAGCCCCCGTATTTCAACTCCCGCCCCTTTGGCACAGAGCCTGCAATATTCCTTTTAAGCAGGAAGCCAACCAGCCGACTGCCATTTTTGTGAATAAGAAAAAACTCTGCCATCGCCTTGCCTGGAGCTGTTCCAAATGAACGCTAAAACCCTGTTTTCCTTTACTCGCGTGAAGCTGTTGATCGGCGCCGGTGTGCTGGCTCTGGGCATGAATCCCTTAGCCTTCGCAGCAGAAACCGCTCCGGCGGAAGTGAAGCTGGATTACGCCTATTACTCGCCAGTGAGCCTGGTGCTCAAGCATTTCGGCTGGCTGGAAAAAGCCCTGCCTGACAGCAAAGTGGGCTGGGTGTTGAGCCAGGGCAGTAACCGCTCGCTGGAATACCTGAACAGCGGTGGCGTCGACTTCGCGTCCTCGGCCAGTCTGGCCGCCGTGCTCAGCCGCGCCAACGGCAGCCCGATCAAGTCAGTTTATGTCTACAGCCGCGCCGAATGGACCGCATTGCTGGTACGCAAGGATTCGCCGTACAAGACCATCGCCGATCTGAAAGGCAAGAAAATCGCCGCCACCAAAGGCACCGATCCGTACCTGTTCACCTTGCGCGCCCTGCAGCAGGCGGGTCTGAAAAAAGACGACGTGGAGTTGGTGCACTTGCAGCATCCGGATGGCCGCACCGCGCTGGAAAAAGGTGATGTGGACGCGTGGGCCGGTCTTGATCCACACATGGCTGCCAGCGAAGTCCAGGCCGGTTCGCGCCTGCTGTACCGCAACAAGGACTTCAACAGCTATGGCGTGCTGAGCGTCACCGAGAAGTTTGCGAAGGAACATCCGCAGACCATCGACACCGTGCTGAGCGCCTACGAAAAAGCCCGCGAATGGTCGGTCAAGCACCCGGATGAACTGGCTGAGTTACTGGCCAAGGAGTCCGGCCTGCCGCTGGACGTTGCCAAGCTGCAATTGACCCGCACCGACCTGAGCACTCCGCAATTGAGTGGCAAGGATGTCGCCTCGTCCAAGGGCGCAGCGCCGATTCTGGTATCAGAAGAACTGGTTCGCCGTGGCGTCAATGTTGACCAGGTTATTGATCAACTGATCGATCCTGCCTTCAGCAAGACCTTGACGGCGAGTAAGTAAGGTCCAGCGAACACAGTCCCTGTGGGAGCCGGGCTTGCCCGCGATAAGGATAGACATGATCTAAAGTAAATCGCGTCCAGCCTTATCGCGGGCAAGCCCAGCTCCCACAGGGGGAATGCATTCCAGTTCAGATGGTTATGTTTAGCTAGAGAACCCCCATGAACAGCAAAAGCAAAGACCTGCCAGCGCCGCTCGCGCTGCCCACTCCGTCCTCCGGCGCTGCATGGAAGCGGCGTAGCAAGGGCCTGGTGCTTCCGCTACTGATCATCGTATTTCTGGAGATCATCGTGCGCATCGGCTGGCTGCCCCCTTATCAGATGCCGGCACCCAGCGAGATCGCTTTGACCCTTGGCGACCTCGCTGACGGACCATTGTGGAAACACATCAGCGCCAGCCTGTTGCGGGTGTTGATCGGCTTCGCCATCGGCACCAGCCTGGCATTGATTTTCGCTGCCTGGGTCGGCCTGAGCCGTGAAGCCGAAGCCTATCTGGAACCCACGTTCGCAGGTCTACGCTCGATCCCCAGCCTGGCCTGGGTGCCGCTGCTGCTGTTATGGCTGGGCATCGACGAAACCTCGAAAATTGTCCTGATCGCAATCGGCGCGTTCTTTCCTGTGTACCTCAACGGCGTGGCGGCGATTCGTAATATCGACCGCAAACTGGTGGAAGTCGGCCAGATGTATGGCTTCAGTCGGGGTCGGCTGACCCGCCGCATTCTGTTACCCGCCGCCCTGCCCGGCCTGTTCACCGGCTTGCGCAGCGGTATGAGCCTGGCATGGATGTTTCTCGTCGCGGCAGAGTTGATCGCGGCCACCAAAGGGCTCGGCTACCTGCTCAGCGACGGCCGGGAAACCTCGCGGCCTGACATCGTGCTGGCAGCCATCATCGTATTGGCGGTGCTCGGCAAGATCAGCGACGGCATTCTGGCCGGTCTGGAAAAGCGCTTTCTGGCCTGGCGCGACACGTTCAGTGGCCAGGGCACAGGAGAATAGAGATGAGCGAAGTCCTGTTGGATATCAACGTGCACCGCAAGTCGTTCGGCAGCATCACCGTGCTGCACAACGTGCATGTAAAACTACACGACCGTGAAGTCATCAGCTTGCTGGGACCCAGTGGCTGCGGCAAGAGCACGCTTCTACGAATCGTCGCCGGGCTGGAAAAAGACTATCAAGGCGAGTTGAACCGCACCGCCGACGAAGTGGCGTTTGTGTTCCAGGAACCGCGCCTGATGCCGTGGCTGACGGTGGAGCAGAACATCGGTTTCAGCGACGACAAGCATTACGACAAGGCCTGGGTCACCCGGTTGATCGAGGAAGTTGGATTGACCGGGTTTGCCGATGCACTGCCCAAGGCCCTGTCCGGTGGCATGGCGCAACGCGTGGCCATTGCACGCGGGCTGTACTCGCATCCCAAAGTCCTGCTGCTGGACGAGCCGTTCAGCGCGGTGGACGCTTTTACCCGGATGAAGCTGCAGGATTTGCTGCTGCAGCTCGCCCAACGGCACGCCATCGCCCTGTTGCTGGTGACCCATGACGTGGATGAAGCGCTGTACCTGAGTGATCGGGTTCTGGTGATGGGCAACCGGCCGGGCAATATTCGTCAGGAGCTGGCCGTGGAACTGGCGCACCCGAGGGATCGGCGGGATGCCGTGTTGGCGAACCTCAAAGCGCTTTCGCTGACAGAGTTGCAGCAGGCGCATGTGATTTGAGATTGAGCTAACACCACCCTGTTGCAAGCCTGTGCAAAAACTGTGGGACCGAATTCATTCGGGAAGGCGGTATTTCAGACGATACAAAGGCTGTGGATTTACCGGCCCCTTCGCGAATGAATTCGCACACAGGATTTGTGTTTGCAGTCAAAAATAGCCCACATACAAAGGGTTTTCATTCACAAATCCAGCCTTGAAAGGCTCACCGGACATTCGCAAACCGGCGCAGATTATCCTGCACCGCGGGCGCTTCTACCGCGTCATGAACCGCCGCGCTATCGACGCCCAGCAAGCCCAGCAATCGCGTGCGAATCGCCTGAAACCCCGTCTGCCCGGTGCTGCGCTGGCGTGGCAGATCAATACGCACTTCATCAGCGATCTTGCCCTGCTCCAGCACGATAACCCGGTCCGCCAGCAGGATGGCTTCGTCCACATCGTGGGTCACCAATAACACCGCCGGGGTGTGTTTGCGCCATAGCTCAATGATCAGTTGATGCATGCGGATCCGGGTCAGCGCATCCAGCGCGGCGAACGGTTCATCGAGCAACAGCAACCTGGGCTCGCGCACCAGCCCCCGGGCCAGTGCAACCCGCTGAGCTTCACCACCTGATAGGGTCGCCGGATAAGCATTGATCCGATGGGCCAGCCCCACCTCATTCAGCGCCTCGAGGGCTCGGGCATGTGGATTTTTGATATCCAGACCGAGCACGACGTTTTTCCAGGCGTTTTTCCACGGCATCAACCGTGGCTCCTGAAACACCGCCGCCCGTGCCAAGGGAACCCGCAATTGACCGCTGTCGATGGAGTCCAGCCCGGCCAGCGCCCGTAACAAGGTAGTTTTGCCCGAGCCACTGGCCCCCAGCAACGCGACGAACTCACCCGGCGCGATGTCCAGATTCAGCTCGTCGATCACCTTCTGCTGACCGAACTGACGGACCACATTACGCAGTTGTACCGGCGCAGGCTCTTTCGCCGGTAAAGGGGTTTGATGGGAATGCAAAACATCCAGAGCAGCCATGGTCAATTCCTTGCGAAAGTAGGACGCCAGGCCAGCGCATAGCGCTCCAGCGTGCGAATGATTGCGTCGATGACCAGCCCGAGAATGCTGTAGATCAACAGGCAAATAACGATCACGTCGGTACGCATGAAGTCCCTGGCATCACTGGCCAGATAGCCGATACCGGCAGTAGTGTTGATCTGTTCGACGAACACCAGCGCCAGCCAGGAAATCCCCAGCGAGTAACGCAGGCCGACGAAAAACGATGGCAACGAACCGGGTAGGATCACGTGCCAGATCAACTGGCGACGATTGAGGCCCAGGGTGTTGGCCGCTTCAATCAGCTTGGGGTCGATGTTGCGAATACCGGAGTACAGGTTGAGGTAAACCGGAAACGTGGTGCCGGTGACGATCAGCGCAATCTTGGTGAACTCGCCGATGCCGAACCAGAGGATGAACAACGGCACCAACGCCAGCGAAGGAATGGTGCGCAGCATCTGCAGGGGCGAGTCGAGGATCACCTCGCCTTTCTTCGACAGGCCGGTAATCAAAGCGGCCACCACCCCGATGATCACACCAATACTCAGCCCCAGCAGCGCCCGTTGCAGAGACACCCACAAGTGAGTACCCAACTCACCGGACTCGATCATCGCCCACAACGTCCCGCCGATTTGCGACGGCGCGGCAATTACCCGGCTGGGCAGCAGGCCGAGTTGTGAAGCCAACTCCCAAATCAACAGCAAGGCAATGGGGCTCAGCAGACGTACAGCAAAATCGGGGGCTTTCCAGCGCTCCCGACGTGCTGAAGTCGCGACGGACGGGGCCTTGTCGACGATCAGAAAACCGCCTTCCGAATGTTGTGAATCAAGGGCTTTTTCGGACATGGGTTTCTTCCTGAGACGTGAGACTTATCAAACGGGACCTATCAAAAAGTGCACATTATTGAATTGAAATGCATTTTCTTTAGGAGCTGCCGAAGGCTGCGAAACGATCATCCAAACAAACCGCCATCGCAGCCTTCGGCAGCTCCTACAAATCCAATGCTTGCCGCGAGGTAGCGTCGTGCCATGGAGACCGGGGCTACCGGCAACAGAAACTCACTCTTTATAAGAAGTATCAGTCCGCTCCAGTTCACGAATCAGTGCATTCCAGTGACGGGCAACGCCTGGGCCATGGCCATCTGCGAAAACCTTGGCCTGCTCTTCAACCCGGGCCACGACTTCAGCCGGTGGATAGATCAGCTCGTCATTGCCCGCCGATTGCGCCGCCACCTGAATATTGCAGGCGTACTCGAGACGATGCAGTTGCTGAAACGCATGCTCAACGCTGACACCGCCGGTCAACAGGCCGTGGTTACGCAGGATCATCACGCTCTTGTCGCCCAGATCCGCCACCAGTCTTTCGCGCTCGTCGAGGTCCAGGGCCACACCTTCGTAACCGTGATAAGCAATGCGCCCTGAAAAGCCCAGTGAGTGTTGAGAGATCGGCAGCAAACCGCCTTTTTGCGCTGAAACAGCGATGCCATCGCGGGTATGGGTGTGCAGCACCGCCACCAGATCGTGGCGCGCAGCATGGATAGCGCTATGAATGACATAACCTGCGTAGTTGATGCCCAGGCCGGTCGGATCGTCGACGATGGTCCCGTCGAGATCGACCTTGACCAGATTAGACGCGCTGATTTCATCGAACAGCAAGCCGAAAGCGTTGATCAGGAAGTGCTCTTCCTTGCCTGGCACGCGCGCCGAAAAGTGCGTGTAGATGTGGTCGGTCCAGCGTTTCTGCGCCGCCAGACGATAAGCCGCCGCCAGCTTGACCCGTACCTCCCACTCTTCTGGCGATACACGCTCGCGGACGCTGCCGGAACCGGACTGTTGGGACTGTAGAGGCAAGGGACTGACATTGCTCATGGGGCTGCTCCATAAAAATGCGGGACCGACAGATGCGGTACATGTGGGAGCAGCCTAAACGCATAAGAAACCATTTAAAAAGCACATTTTAATCTAAGCTAATTATTAAATTTACTGATCTTGAAACCGGCAACCTGTTGCACCTCTAAAATCAATTAATGCATTTTTGTTCTATGTTAATAATAAATAAATAGCATATTAAAAATAATCATTATGCTTATATCTCGAGCTGCACAACAGCATTCCTACCCGACCCCTCTCCAGGCGGAGGTTAATCCTTAACAACAAAGAGAGTGACACCGCCATGTCCAAGATTCCTGAGCAGCAGGTCCAATCCCCTCCTCGCCAACAACCTGCATTGCAAGTAGTCAGGTCCCTGAAAGTCACCAGGCTGGAGCCCACCATCGGTGCAGAGATTGCCGGAGTGGACCTGACCCGGCCCATCTCGCCCCAACAACGCGATGAAATCCGCGCGTTGTTGCTGGAACACAAAGTGATTTTCTTCCGCGACCAGAACATCGACAGCGCGCAACAGATCGCTTTTGCCAAGGAGTTCGGCGAGCTGTACGAACACCCGACCACGCAAAAGAACGACACCAGCAAACCATACGCACACTTGATTCAGGCCCAAGAGGCACGAGAGCTGTACGGTCCGAAAACCACGGGACGTTGGCACACCGACACCAGTTGGTTACTGAAGCCTACGTTTGGCGCGGTACTGCGGGCGGTGGACTTGCCGGAAGTCGGTGGCGATACCGTCTGGGCCGACGCCGGTGCGGTGTATCGGGCATTGCCGGATCAACTGCGCGAAGAAATCGACACGCTGTTTGTGGTCCACGACTTCAAAAAATCCCTGGATGCAGTGGGCTACGACTACCCGATCCTGGCGCATCCACTGGTGCGTACCCATCCGGAAACCGGCGAAGACAGCCTGTTCATCAATTTCTCGCAAAACCCTTCAGTGATCGGCTGGGAACCTGAGCGCAGCAAGCGACTGATCGAACGCCTGCTTCAGGCATTCAACAAGCCGGAACACCACGTGCGCTTCAAATGGCGCGAGCACTCCATCGCCTTCTGGGACAACCGCTCCACCCTGCACTACCCGGTCTACAACTACGGCGACTACCCGCGACGCATGGAACGCGTACTGATCGCCGACGATGATATTCCGCATCGCGTGCGGCGTCCGGCCAACGCATGAACCAAACATTCAAGCCAAGTGACTCCCCGTGGGAGCGCGGCTTGCCGGCGATAAGGCTGGACGAGGTTCACTTCAGACCGCGGTGAACTTATCGCTGGCAAGCCATGCTTCCACAGAAGTGCGCGCAAGCAACGTCTGCGTGCCCCAAGGAAGCCGCTGTCATGCATAAAAGCAAACCCCTTCCCCAGTAAACTGACATCAGGAGCTTCACCCATGAGCGAATCACTGAATCAACTGTTGGCAGACCTGCATGCCGAACGCCTGGCCAACTGGGCACCGGAAGCCTTGCAGGTCAATATCAACCAGCGCCAGACCCTGGTGGATGCCGCGCAACATGCGCGCTTTGTGCAGCGCGGCGATCCGATCCCGGACTTCCAGTTGCTCAACGTCGAAGGCGGTACGCTGACGCGTGAAAAACTCACGGCCTATGGCCCCGCAGTGTTGATTTTCTTCCGTTTCGCGGGCTGCCCGGCGTGCAACATTGCCCTGCCTTACTACCAGCGCCAGTTGTTCCCGAAACTGCAGGCATTGGGTGTGCCGTTGGTAGTCGTCAGCCCGCAAGTACCGGAACGGCTGATCGAGATCACACAGCGTCATGAATTGCAGTTTCAGGTAGCCACCGACAAGGACAATACCCTGGCGCGGCAGCTGGGCATTCTCTACAGCTTCGACGAAGCGTCGCGCAAGGCGGCATTGAGCAAGGGTGGCGGCGGTATTGGCGAAGTCACGGGCACCGGCACCTGGGAGTTGCCGCAACCGGCAGTGGTGGTGATCGGTCAGCACGGCGAAGTGATCTTTGCTGAAGTCAGCCCGGACTGGCTGGTGCGCACCGAGACTGAAGTAATCGTACAAGCGGTCAGCGAAGCCCTGGGTGAACGCGAGGTACAGATCGCGGTTTGAAATTGAATGCGATTCTGTTTGTAGAAAACGCTGGCCCTGTAGGAGCTCACCGAGGTTACGAGGCCAGCGATGGCGGTTTGTCTGACACTCCGTTATCGCTGGCCTCGTAACCTTGGTGAGCTCCTACAGGGACCGTGCTTGCCTCAATACCCCCGCTTGAAATCCACCCGTTCAGCCAGTGGGTCGCCCTTGTGGAAACGCAGCAGGTTGCTCACGAACTGGTCGACAACATTACCCCACAGGTCGCCGGTAGCCGGGGAAACGTGTGGCGACAGGCGGATTTTCGGGTGGCTGTAGAACGGATGGTCGGCGGGAGATGGCTCCTTCTGGGCGACATCCAGCGTTGCCCGACTCAACTGCCCGGCATCCAGCGCAGCCACCAATGCCTCCTCATCGACCAGACTGCCCCGTGCGATGTTGATCAGGTGCAGACCTGGCTTGGCGTGACTCAACAACTCGGCGTTGACCAGATGCCGCGTCTCCTCCGTAGCAGGGGCCGCGACGACCACATGATCAGACTCCGCAAACAATGCCTGCAGAGTCTTCGCACGCTCAACGCCCGGCACATAAAACGGCTTGCCTGAATGATTGGTCGCGATCACCTTCACGCCCAACGCTTGTGCGCGAATCGCCAACGCACTGCCTATCGCGCCAAAGCCAACAATTCCCAACACGCTGCCACTGACCAGTTGTAGAGAATGCCGCTGCCACTGCGATGCTTCGGAGATCCAGACCTCGGGAAAGCGCTTGGCACTGGCAAGAATCGCCGCCAACGCAAACTCCGCTACGGCCACCGCAGACGTGCCACGGGCCGACGTGACCTGCGGCACTTCAAACAGCCATTCCGGGTAGGTATCAATGCCGGAAGAAGACAGGTGAATCCATTGCAGGTTGAACGGCCAGCCCTCTGGACGTGGCGGCTTCTCACCACTGCCCGCGCGGAACACCGGGCGTGCCAGCAAAATAGTCGCCTCGGCGGGAATAGAGCTCGGCGCACCGGTGCCAACCGGCACAAATGAGTACTCAGGCAAACGCTGACGCAGCAGCTCGTTGACCTCTTCGTCATGCTGAGTGGCAATTACAGTCTGTGTCATGAAAACCTCGTGGCTAGAACGCGGGTGGCGCGCAAGGCCACCCGTTCATGGTTAACGGCCATGAGGCCGGATTGAGCATGAACATAAGCGTTGAACACAGGCCTGTGAAATGCCAATGCGATCTAACCTAATATTATTATTTATTATTAATTTATTTTTTTATATCAGCATATGGCATGAATATGCATGTTCCGAGATGAACCCGGTCCTGTACAGACTGTGCAGGAGTGAGCTTGCTCGCGATGCGATGCGTCAGCGAAAAATGTGTTGCCTGACGCGATGCAATCGCGGGCAAGCGCGCTCCTACAGCTGAAAACCATCCCATGCCGGATAGTTATTTCATATCTGATGAGAGCTCGCGGACTCCTACAGAATCAGACTCGACCTCGAAAGCTACCCGTGCCGATTGGCCGGAATGGGCAAGCCAAGGTGTTCGCGCAACGTTGCGCCGCTGTATTCCTCGCGGAACAGCTTGTGCTTGCGCAGGATCGGCAGCACGCCGTCGATGAAATGATTCAGGCCTTCAGGGAAGTAAGCCGGCATAAGGTTAAAGCCGTCAGCAGCCTCCCCCTCAAACCAGGCGATCAATTCATCGGCCACGGTTTGTGGCGTGCCGACGATGATTTTGTGGCCGCGGGCACCTGCCGCCAGGTTGCAGATCTGCCTCAGGGTCAGCCCGTCCCGATGGGACAGGTCCAGCAATAACTGAGCACGGCTTTTCATGTTTTGCGGCAGTGGCAAGTCCGGCAGCGGCTGATCCAGATCGAACCCGGACAAATCGTGGCCAAGACGGTCGGCGACCATCAACAACGCTGCTTCCTGATCGGTCCAGCTTTGCAGTTGATCAAAGCGCGCCTGCGCCTCGGCGGCCGTTGCGCCAAGGATCGGCATAACGCCCGGCATCACCAGACAATGTTCCGGTTTGCGGCCCTGAGCGACGACCTGGCCTTTGAGGTCACGATAAAATTCCTGGGCCTCGGCCAGGCCCTGCTGAGCGGTGAACACCACTTCGCCGATTCGCGCGGCCAATGCCATGCCCGGCCCCGACGATCCGGCCTGAATCAATACCGGATGACCTTGCGGCCCACGGGTGACGTTCAACGGTCCGGCGATAGAGAAAAACTCGCCTTTATGATCCAGCCCATGCAGCTTGGCCGGGTCGAGAAAGACGCCGGTATCCGGGTCTTGTACATAGGCATCATCTTCCCAGCTGTCCCACAGACCACGCACCACATCGACAAACTCTTCGGCGACCGCGTAGCGCTGAGCGTGGTCAGGATGGGTGGCGCGGGTGAAGTTGGCGGCGCTGTCATAACCAGTTGTGACTACGTTCCAGGCAGCCCGCCCTGCGGACAAATGATCAAGCGTGGCGAACTGTCGGGCGATGGTGTACGGCTCGCTGTAGGTAGTAGATGCCGTGGCGGCCAAACCGATTTTTTCGGTGATGGAAGCCAGTGCGCCGAGCAGTGCCACCGGCTCAAGGCGCACGATCATCGATGGATGTTCCTTGCCATTGGTGACCAGTTTGTCGCCGAAGAACACCATGTCGAATTTGGCTCGTTCGGCAGCCAGGGTCAGTTGGCGGATCAACGGGAAGTTCTCGCTGCCTGCCTGGGCGCCAGGGTAACGCCAGCCCGCAGAATGATGACCTGCGGCCTGAATGAACAGGCCCAGGCGCATATGTCGATCAAGCTTGCTCATGGGTCAACTCGATAACGGATGAATGGAAACCATCATGTGTCGGGTTGGCACTCGATGGGTCCCGGTGAAGTAATGGATAAAAAATCGGGATATGGAAACGGTTGTAACCATAGAACTAATTGATATAAGAAAATAAGATATCTAACTATTTTTATAATAAAAATAAATGATCCTGGCTGTCCACGTTTTGTTGCCACGGGCCGCCATCAGCTTCTGCCGCCGCATTACAATGCGACGTCCTCCCGGCTAGAGCTGGTCATACGGAATAGCGCGGTCTCTGTGGGGACGTGTTCGCGAGAGGCCACTGCTCTGAAAAAAACAGTGGCCTGCACAACGCCTCGCCAACAAGTTGGCTCCCAACGGGCGAGGTCTGTCTGGAGCAAGACAGAGTCTGCTGGTGCCCGTGCGCGCCTGCAGAAAATACATCAACCCAATCGAAACGGCGCTGGATCAATCGGCGAAGGCTGGTCCAGTATTTGCGCGGCGAGGAGTCTGGCGCTGCCCAGTGCCAGGGTGAAGCCCAGAGCCCCTTGCCCGACGTTCAACCACAGGTTGCTGAAACGCCCTGCCCGATCAATGATCGGTTTGCTGTGCGGGGTGCTGGGGCGTAGACCGGCCCAGGTCCGGGCTTGATCAAGGTCTAGCTGCGGGAAGGTTTCGGCAACCTGCTGCTTGAGCAGGGCAATACGTGCCGGGTCGACTTCGGCGCGATCCACGCCCATGTCTACCATCGCCGCGATACGCAGACGCTCACCCAGCGGTGCATAGACCACTTTGCGTGAGGCATCGGTCACGCTCAGCCTCGGCGCTTCGCTGCCCGCCGCCATGGGCACGCTCAGGCTGTAGCCGCGCAAACCATACATCGGGAGTTTTACACCCAATGGACGCAGCAACGGCACGCTGAACATCCCGGCGGCGACCACCACAGCATCGGCTTCCAGGTCCCCCTTATCGGTGCGCACCGCCACCACTCGATGCCCCTCATGCACCAGTTCGCGCACCTGGGTTCCCAGCGCCAGAGTCACGTTGGGCATCAGCTCCAGCAAACCGCGTAGCCCCGTGCAAAAGCCCGCGCAGTCAGCAGTCGCTTCGCCGGGGGTGTAGATGCCTCCGGCGAGCTCATGGCCGATACCGCGCAAGGTCGGCTCCAGCGCGACGCACGCCGCACCGTCGAGGATTTTTTGATCCGCGCCCAACGAGCGCTGCCAGTCAACCATGGGTTCAGCGCCCGCCAGGGCCTTGGCATCGCGATAGATCACCAGTTTGCCGCTGCGCAACAGGTCGAATTGCAACGCGTGCTGGCTCAACAGCTCATCCAGCGAATCGCGGCTCAAGTACGACAGGCCGAGCATGTCACCAATGGTCCGGCGCACCGCCGAGGTCGTGCAACTGGCGAGAAACTCCGTACACCAGCGCCATTGCGCGGGGTCAAGACGCGGGCGGAAGCGCAAGGGCGAGTCGTCACGCAGCAGCCATTGCGGCAACTTGCTGATCACCGAAGGATCAGCCAAGGGCGCGACATAGCTGTAGCTGAGCTGCCCGCCATTGGCGAAACTGGTTTCCTGAGCGACCTCCTGATGGCGGTCCACCAGGGTCACCTGAACCCCTTGGTTAGCCAGATACCAGGCGCTGGTCAGCCCGACGACACCCGCACCTATCACGATTACCTGCACGCTGTGTCTCCTTTGGTTGATTAGCACGGGGTTATGGTTGACCGTCAAATCGGTACTGGCGCTGAAGGTTGGAGTTGGCTAGTTTCCCTGACTCACTTATCCCGTCAGGAGTCGCCATGAGCATCCAGAGAATTTCCGTCAACCCACGCCTTGCAGGCGCCGTTGTCCACAATGGTCTGGCCTGGTTGCCCGGCCAGGTGCCAGACGACCGCAGCCAGGATTGCGCCGGACAGACTCGCCAGGTGCTGGCCAAGATCGACGCCCTGCTCGCCCAGGCTGGCAGCGACAAATCAAAACTGCTCAGCGCGCAGATCTGGCTCAAGGACATCGACGCTGATTTCGCCGCCATGAACGAAGTCTGGAGCGAATGGCTGCCTGAAGGCGCAGCACCGGCCCGCGCCACTATCAAGGCCGACCTGGCCTCGCCGGATGTACGAGTGGAAATCATGCTGACGGCTGCCATCAGCTAACCACGCGCAGCGGCAGGCTGGCGTTTCAACAAACGTCCCTGCCGCCGGGTGACCTGGCCGCCTTCATAGCTCGGCACGCCATTGACTACCACCAGATCAATGCCCGGCGCCTGACGGCACGGATCGCTGTAAGTCGCGACATCCTCGATGCGCTGCATGTCCACCAGCACCAGATCAGCAAAACCGCCTTCGCGCAGTTCACCACGATCCTGCAAGCGGAAGCGTTTCGCGGACAGCCCGGTCATCTTGCGTACCGCTTCGGCCAGATCAAACAGCTTCTGGTCCCGGCAATAATGCGCCAGCACCCGTGGAAACGTACCCCACAGGCGCGGATGGGGATTGGGGTCATTGGGCAGACCGTCGGAACCGATCATCGACAACGGGTGCGCGAGAATCTGGCGTACGTCGTCTTCGCTCATCATGTGGTAGATCGCCCCGGCCGGACGCAAACGCTCGGTGGCTTCCAGCTGCGACACACCCCACTGCGCGGCAATGTCTTTCAGTGTCTGTCTGGCCATTTCCGGATGCGGGTCGGACCAAGTGATGTAAATCTCCATTTTGCCGTCCACCCGCCACGCATCCAGGGTGGTGGAACTGGCTGCATAGGGATAGCAATCACAGTTACAGGGTTGTCCGGCGGCGGCTTGTTCCAGCGCGGCCAAGGCCAGTGGTGCACGGCCCCAGTTACCGGCACCGGCGCATTTAAGGTGCGAGATCACCAGATCGGCACCGGCCTTGCGTGCAGTACTGAACGACTCCTCCAGAGAGTCCAGCAAACCTGCGTGCTCGTCGCGCATGTGGGTGGTATACAACGCACCTTCGGCACCGACAATATCCACCAGCGCCTGCACCTCAGTGGCCGGCGCCTGCTTCGCATTGGTATAGGCCAGCCCGGAGCTGAGGCCGATGGCCCCGGCGTCGAGCGCGCCCTGCAAGGCGCTGCGCATGTGTTGCAGCTCATCCCGATTGGCCGGGCGATCAAAGCCGGGCATGACATTGCTGCGCAACGCGGTGTGGCCGACTAGTGCCGCGACGTTGACGGCGGGCCGGGCCTGTTCGACCGCAGCCACATAGGCCTGGAACGTTGGATAAACAAAAGCCTCACGACCGCCCAGCAGGTTCATCGGGTCTGGCGGCACTCCGGGCAGCGTCACCGGCGAGGCGCTGATACCGCAATTACCAACAATGACAGTGGTCACGCCCTGAGATATTTTGGCGAGCATGTCCGGCGTGCGAATCACGTTGGTGTCGTCATGAGTATGAACATCGATAAAGCCCGGCATCAGACAACGTCCGTTGCCGTCAATGACACGCTCTGCCGAGTGCCCGGCAAGATCGCCAATAGCGATGATGCGATCAGCGCAGGTTGCCACATCGGCCACGTAAGGCTCGGCACCGGTGCCATCGACGACCGTGACCTGCCGAAACAACAAATCAAAGGTCATACGCACGCCCTCTGACCAGTCACAAAATCCCAGCCCTTGCCCGGCACGGCATCCATCAACTGGCGGGTGTAGCTGTGTTGCGGATTACCCAGCACCTGCCCGGCAGGACCGTATTCGACGAGCTGACCGTGCTGCATCACCAGTACGTCGTCACACAACTGCGCAGCGACCCGCAGGTCGTGGGTGATAAACAAAATGGCGACGCCCAGACGTTGCTGGATATCGTCGAGCAGTTTCAGGACCTGAGCCTGCACGGAAACGTCCAGCGCTGACACCGCCTCATCGGCGACGATCACATCCGGCTCCATGGCCAGGGCGCGGGCGATGGCGATGCGTTGGCGTTGACCACCGGAAAACTGATGAGGGAAACGCTCAATGGCATCCGCCGGCAGCCCCACCAGCTCCAGCAACTGCTGACCGCGCTGCCAGGCCTCGGCGAAACTCATGCCGTAGTTCATCGGACCTTCGATCAGGCTTTTACCGATGGTCATGCGCGGGTTCAACGAGCGGTTCGGGTCCTGAAAAATCATCTGGATACGTTTGCGATGAGGCTTGAGCCCGGCCGAAGACAGCTCGGAAATGTCCTTGCCGGTGACTCGCACCGCACCATGCGTTGGCGTCAGCAAGCGCATTACGCAGCGCGCCACCGTGGACTTTCCGGAACCACTTTCACCCACAATCCCCAGCGTACGTCCGCGCTTGAGCAAGAACGACACTTCATGCACCGCCCGCGTGCCCGGACGCTGCTTGCCAAACCAGCTGAGCACACCGCCCGCCGCCGGGTAGACCTTGCCCAGTTCACTGACATCCAGCACCACCTGCGGGCTGGACTCCCGCCGCGACGGACGGGGCTTCAGGGCTGGCACGGCCGCCAACAACGCCTGAGTGTAGGGCTCACGAGGCCGGGACAGCACGTCGTCGACAGTGCCGGATTCGACGATTTCACCATGGCGCATTACGCAAACCCGGTCGGCGATGTCCACCACCACGCCCATGTCGTGGGTAATGAACAGCACGGCGGTGCCATGCTTTTGCTGCAGCTCGCGGATCAGTTTGAGAATCTGCTGCTGGGTGGTGACGTCCAGTGCTGTCGTCGGTTCATCGGCAATCAACAGACGCGGCTCCAGAACCAGCGCCATGGCAATCATGATCCGCTGGCGCTGACCACCGCTCAGTTGATGCGGATAGGCATCGTGGATGCGCTCGATGTCCGGCAGATGCACCTGAGACAAGGCATCCATGACTTTCGCCCGGCGCTGGGTCGCAGTCAGGCGGGTGTGAGTTTGCAAGACTTCGTCAATTTGCCGCCCGACACTGAGGACGGGATTCAGGGCGGTCATCGGTTCCTGAAAAATCATCGCCATGCTATTGCCGCGCAACGCCTTGAGGCGGCCATTGCTGACCGCCAGAACGTCTTCACCTTCGAGCAGGATGCGTCCGCTTTCAGCCAGAAGCGCGCCTTTGGGCAGCAGTCCCAGGGTAGCCAGAGAGGTCACTGATTTTCCCGAGCCACTCTCGCCCACCAGGCACAAGGTTTCCCCTGCGGCGATCTCGAACGAAATGTTGTGCAGGATCGGCTTGCCTTCGGCTGTGCTCACGCAGAGCTGTTCAACGCGCAGAACTTCACTCATACCGCGCCCCTCTTTTTCATCCGTGGGTCCAGGGCATCGCGCACCGAGTCCCCCAACAGGTTGATCGACAGAATGCACAGTGACAGCGCCAGGCCAGCCCACAACACCAGTGATGGCTTGAGCTGGAAGTACACCCGGCCCTCGGAAATAATGTTGCCCCAACTCGGAATTTCAGTACCGATGCCGGCGCCGAGGAACGACAGGATCGCTTCGGTCAAAATCGCCGAAGCGCAGATATAGGTGCCTTGTACGATCAGCGGCGCGACAGTCGTGGGCATCAGGTGACGCAGCAGAATCCTGAAGGTCGACGTGCCCATCAGCACGGCGGCTTCGACGTAAGGTTCTTCCCGTGCCGACAGCACCCGGGAACGCACCAGACGTACGACCTGAGGAATTTCCGGAATCATGATGGCGATCATCACGGTCCAGATCCCGGCGCTGCTCAGGGACACGATGGCAATCGCCAGCAGCACGCCGGGGATCGCCATCAGGCCATCCATGACGCGCATCAACACCGCGTCCAGGCCACGGAAATAACCCGCCAGCAAACCCAACGGCAACCCGATCAGAATGCTCAGGACGGTCACGCCGATACCGACCATCAGCGAAACCTGTGCGCCGTAGACAATCCGCGAAAACAAATCGCGACCGTAAGCGTCGGTGCCCAGCCAGAAATCGGCGCTGGGCGGTTTGAGTCGGTTGGCCGGTGACAAGGCTACCGGGTCGTGGTTGGCCACCCACGGCGCAAAAATCGCCATGGCAATGATCAACACCAGAACCACCAGTGAGATCGCCGAAACCAGCGGCACCCGTGGCAGGCCGATCAGGCGTCGCCGGGGTCCGGGCAGGGTCAGAGAAGCGGATTTGCTCACGGTCAGGCCCTCAGTAGCGGATGCGTGGATCGCTGATCGCGTACGACAGATCGATCAGCAGATTGATGACGACATACACACCGCTGGTCAGCAGGATCATGCCCTGGATCACCGGGTAGTCACGGGCCAGCACTGCATCGACGATCAAGCGCCCCAGTCCCGGAATGTTGAAAACACTTTCGGTCACTACGACGCCGGAGATCATCATGGCGAAGCCGGTGCCGATCACGGTGAGAATCGGGATCATGGCGTTACGCAACGCATGGCGAAACAGCACATGCACTTCGGACAGCCCCTTGGCCCGGGCGGTGCGGATGTAGTCTTCGCCAAGGACTTCGAGCATGCTCGCCCGGGTCATGCGCGCCACCAGTGCGATGTACACCGACGACAAGGTCAACGCAGGCAGAACGATGCGCTGGGCGAACGGCCCAATGCCGTCACTGATACTGCGAAATCCCTGGACTGGCAGCCATTTCAGTTCGATGGCGAATACCGTAATCAGCACGTAACCAATCACGAATACCGGCACTGAAAAACCGAGCACGGAGGTGGACATGACCAGATTGTCGATCCAGCTACCGTGTTTCCAGGCTGCCAGTACGCCCAGCGGCACGGAAATCAGGATGGTGAACATGATCGATACCAGCGCGAGGCTGAGGGTCGGCTCTACCCGTTGACCGATCATATCCAGCACCGGGGTATGGGCCATCAGCGAAGTACTGAAGTCGCCCTGCAGCAGTTGCGCTATCCAGACGAAGAATTGCCGGTACAGCGGCTGGTTCAGACCCAGGCTTTCGCGAATGGCCGCCAACTGCTCCGGGGTTGCCATGTCACCGGCAATGATCGCCGCCGGATCCCCCGGCGACAGCCGCAGCAACAGGAAGACGAACAGCGCCACCACCAACATGACCGGGATCGCCGCCAGAATGCGGCGAAAGAAGTAACTGAGCATGGGCTTGATCCGTTGTCTGGTACACCAACATGAAAATTCGCAGGACCGGCTTTAGCCGGTCCTGCGGGACTGCGCAGGTTCTGTGGGAGCGAGGCTTGCCCCGAGTTCAGCCTTCAATCCTTCTTCACATTCCAGAACACCGTCGATGGCCCTGGCAGCAGGCCGTTGACACGTGCACTCCAGGCCGACACGTCGTGGTACTGGCCAAGCGGGATGTAGCTCACCTGATCCATCGCACGCTTCTGGATTTGCACAGCAATTTCTTTCTGCTTGACCGGTTCAGTCGCCGTCGCGAACGCCACGCGCAACTCGTCCATCTGAGGATCGGTAGGCCAGCCGAACCAGGCGCGTTTGCCGCCCCCGTCAAGCATCGGGTTGACCACCGGGTTCCAGATGGTCTGCACGTTCCAATAGGTGAAGAACAGATTCCAGCCGCCCTGAGCGGGCGGGTTCTGATTGGCGCGGCGTGACACCAGGGTCTGCCAGTCCATCGGTTGCAGGTCGACCTTGAAGCCGACGTTACGCAAAGCCTGGGCCGCGACCACCGGTTGCGGTGCCTGGCTAGGGACGTCGGTGGGCTGCATGATCACCACCGGCGTACCGTCATAACCGGCTTTTTTGAGCAAGGCCTTGGCCTCTTCAGGATTGCCACCCTTGAGCAGCGACTCACCGCCCGCCTCGGTTTCGAGCTCCGTACCACAGGCGAAGACTGACGCGCACTGCCGGAAATACTTGGGATTGCCCACCAGCGCATCGAGCACGTCTTTCTGGTTCAGCGCCAGCATGGCGGCGCGGCGGATGTCCGGGTTGTCGAATGGAGGGTAAAGGAAGTTCATGCGCCCGCCGGTCATCGACCCCAGATCGCTGAGTACGCCGGTCTTGAGGTTGTCGTCCGCTTCGACCATGGGCAGCAGGTCGATGGGCAATTGCTCGATGAAGTCGATATCGCCGGAAGACAGTGCGTTGATCGCGGTCATGCGATCGGGCATGTTGATCCACTCGACCCGGTCCACATTGACGACCTTGCCACCGGCCGTACCGCTTGGGGCTTCTTTGCGCGGCACGTACTCTTTGAATTTTTCGTAAACCACGCGATTGCCGGGATCGAACTCGCTGGCGACAAACCGGTACGGCCCGGAGCCGGTGTAGTCGGTGATCATCTTGCCTTCCGGGGTGTTGGCAACCCGCTCAGGCATCATGAAGGCTGCCACCGAGGACGGTTTGGCAATCAGCGGCAGCACGTAGCCGAAGGGTTTGGCCAGCGTCAGGACGATGGTGTGCTCGTCGCTGGCCACCAGACTGGCGGTGTACTGCATCATCAACTTGCCGCCCACGTCGTAATGCGCCCAACGTTTCAGGGAGGCCACGCAATCCGCCGCGGTCACTGGCTTGCCATCGTGCCAGAGCAGACCGTCGCGCAGTTTGAAGGTATAGGTCAGGCCGTCAGGCGACAGGGTCCAGTCGGCCATTTGCGGCTTGGGCACGAAATGCTCGTCCATGGAGATCAGCGTGTCGTAGATCATGTAGCCGTGGTTGCGAGTGATCTGTGCCGTGGTGGCAATCGGATCGAGCACACGCAGCGAAGACGACATCACAGCGTGCAGGGTTTTCTCGGCCGACAGGGCAAAGGGAACATGCAGAGCGGCCATAAGCCCAACCGGCAATAACAGACGGGAGACCAGGGATCGGGATAATTTCATGCGCAACATTCCTTACAGAGAGCGAAGGTCGTGGGCGGCAGAATTCCTGTGTGAGCAATGGTGTAGAGCCGGGCGCCTCTGCGGGTGCCCTGGCGAGTTATCTGGTCATGAAAATCGTGAGTAAGCGGGCGCGGAGCCTGGTCTGGGCTGTATCCACAAGAGGCACTACATCAGCACCTCTAACGCGTGGTCTATGTAGAGCTGGCGAAAGCGCCGGGTGAGCTTGCCCGGCGTGCCGTCGCCGATGGCCTGACCATCAATGGTGACCACGGGATAGACGAACGAGGTAGATGAGGTAATGAAGGCCTCGGCGGCCTGTTTGGCATCGTCCAGAGAGTAAGCGCGCTCTTCGAGACGCAAGCCGGTTTCCCTGAGCAATGCAATCATGGCTGCGCGGGTGATACCGGGCAGCAAGGCGCTGGACAATTCGCGAGTCACCACCACGCCTTCCTTCGTGATGATGAACACGTTGTTGGAGGTGCCTTCGGTGATCATGCCGTCCTTCACCAGCCAGGCATCATCAGCGCCCATGCCCTTTGCCTGTTCCTTGGCCATGCAGGCATACAACAACTGCGTGGTCTTGATATCGCTGCGACCCCAGCGCAAGTCCGGCAGACCGACGATGTTCATGCCACGAGCCGCCAGCGGACTGTCAACGACCACCTTGGCCTGGGTATACAACACCACGGTCAACGGATGGCCCTCGGCCGGGTACAGGAAATTGCGATCCTGTGCGCCACGGGTGACCTGCATGTAGACAAGGCCCTCGTCCAGCTGGTTGTGCTCGATCAGTTGCCGGTGTATCGCCAGCAACTCATCGCTGCTCAGATCCAGACGCAGGTTCAGTTCGCCCAGAGAGCGCCGCAAGCGTGCGTGATGCAGATCGAAATCCACCAGCTTGCCGCGCAATACTGCGGTCACCTCATAAATACCATCGGCAAACATGAAGCCCCGGTCAAAGATCGAGATGCTGGCCTGGTTTTCGGGAACAAACTGGCCGTTGAGGTACACCGTACGCATGGATCGTCCTCTGTAAAACTCATGACCTGTGAACGTGCACTCTTATGGGAGTGCAGCTTGTGTGGGAGATTCTATGTTGGCCTGCAAGCGTTGATCCCACAGGTTTGTTTACACCGAGCGTTTCACACCCGTCTGGCTGGTGATGATGCCGTAGTGCTCGATACGCCGATGACGGGCAAAGTCGAAAATCGTGGTCTTGCCGAAGTTGCACAGGTCCATGTCGCAACGGTGCGTGATGAGTTCGTCACCCTGCCCTTGCGCCCTTGCTACGACAAAGCCATTGGGGTCGATGATGACGCTGCCACCCATCAACGGAAAACCGTCCTCGACGCCACCCTTGGCGACGCCCACTACCCAGGTAGCGTTCTGATAAGCACCGGCCTGCATGACCAGCTCGGAGTGGAACAGCCGATGCTCTTCGCCTTCACTGCGGTTCTGCGAGTTGATCGAGGGGGTGTTGTACCCCAGCATCACCAGCTCGACACCTTGCAGGCCCATGACCCTATAAGTCTCCGGCCAGCGTCGGTCGTTACAGATGCACATCCCCATTACCGTGTCCTGACTTGACCATGTCGGGAAACCCAGGTCGCCCGGTTCGAAGTAGCGCTTTTCCAGGTGCTGAAAATCGCGTTCGGTATCGAACTCGACATGCCCCGGCAAATGCACCTTGCGGTATTTGCCGACGATGTTGCCCTGACGATCAGTGAGGATGGAGGTATTGAAATGACGGCCTTCGGCGGTCAGCTCGGCGTAACCGAACGAAAGAGCAATCGCATGCTCGCGGGAATAATCGAACAGTGGTTGAGTCACGGCGCTGGGCATTTCGCGCTCGAACCAGGTATCGACTTCAGCCTGATCTTCCATGTACCAGCGCGGGAAAAAGGTGGTCAGGGCCAGCTCGGGAAAAACCACCAGTTCGCAACCCTGCTGCCGCGCCTGCTCAAGCAGTGCAAGCATGCGCTGGACGACGCTTTCTCTGCTGTCGCTTTTCTGGATTGCACCCAGTTGGGCACCGCCGATGACTATCTCTCGCATTGCGAATCTCCCCTGCCGACGCACCCTTACGCCGTGTCTGGGGCCATTGTGAAAAAGTCTGCGAGGGTTGTCGTATGCCAATACGTCGCCAATCCTTAACCCTTTGTTATGACGCAGCAGGCTATGACGCATCGAACAACTTGAAGCCGCTGGCACGCAGGGTTCCACGCAACTGCTCAACGAACGTTTGCGCCAGTTGCGCCAACGGCTCGCGGCGCAAATGCACAAGACTGACTGTCAGGCGCTCTTGCTGAAGAATTGGCAAAACAGCCATGTGCTGCATGCCGGAGGCGCGCCAGGAAATCTCGTCAACCACGGAAAACCCTGAACCATTTTTGACCAGCGCACAGGCGTGGTGCGGTGAATCCACTTCGATACTCGGCCGATAGGCCAGTCCGGCCTGCTCGAATGCGGGCTTCATGACATTGAAAAAAGGCGTATCGGAGGGATAGCCGATAAATGGGGTGCCCAGCAGCGCCTCCGGCAATTGCTCGGCCGGAACCCTCTCCAGGTCATGCCCTGCTGGACAGATCACCAATACGCGAATGTCACTCAAAGGGATGGCGCGCAGATTAGGGTGATCGATGGGAAACAGTGAAACGCCAAGGTCGGCCTGCTGATCCAGCAATCGATCACGCAACAGCACATGGCGCAGGCATTCCAGGCTGACCCGGATATCGTCGTTGCTACGCCGGAAAGCAGCCACGGCGTCCGGCACCATTTGATGCCCCATGCTCGGGCTGCTGGCGATACGCAGCACTCCATGGCGCTGCTGAACCAGGTCCAGCAAGGTGGTATTGACCCGCTGGATATTGCGATACACCGACTCGACGTCAGTAAACAGCCGCCGGGCCTCCGGAGAGGGATAAAGCCGCCCCTTGACCCGTTCGAACAAGCGAAAGCCAATCCGTGCTTCGGTATGAGACAACATGCGGCTGACCGCTGGCTGGGAGACCAGCAGCAACTGGGCAGCGCCATTGATCGAGCCGGTAATCATCACTGCGCGAAACACTTCAATCTGTCGCAGGTTCAGAGACTGCATTGTGCTGCTCTCTCCTTGCTTTTTTCTCGTTGAAAAGCGTTTCCCGTGAGAGATGTTATGCTCGCCTGGAAACACTCGTCTTTCCAGCAATCGCATAACATAAGGTTAATCAGGTATAGCAATTAGTATGCCAAGCCACTAATTTACTTGAGATAAACACTGACAGATCGTTTCACACACGGTAATAATGCCCGCACTTTTTTCCGGAGCTTTCTGCCGTGGCCGTCCCGCAAGCTATCTTGCCGATCTTTCTGTTGATTATTCTGGGCTATTTTCTGCGCCGTCGTGGCACGCTGACAGCGGAGAGTAACAAGGCCTTCGGCGAACTGGCTTTCAAGCTGTTCATGCCCATGGTGCTGTTCATCGGCATGGCCAAAGCCCCGTTGCATGACGGTTTGAACACGACGATTCTCGCCGCCTACTTCATACCCGCGCTGATCATCTTTGCCGGGGTGAATCTGGTCGCTCACTGGCGCATCGGTCATCCGACGCCTTTTGGCCTGACCGCAGCGTTTGGTAATAACGGGTTGATGGGTATTGCACTTGTCGCCAGTCTGTTCGGCAATCCCGGTCTGGTGCTGCTGTTCACCATTCTGGCGGTGCACAGCCTGCTGCTGTTCAGCTTCCAGAGCCTTTACAACAGCCTCGCCGGTGATGAGCCTTTCAGTTTCAAGACCCTGATTAGCAGCCTCGCCAACCCGATGATCATCGGCCTGTTGCTGGGCGTTCTGCTTAACCTGTCGGGCCTGACAATGCCGCTATGGGCCGAGCACCTCACCACCTGGCTGGCCCAGGCTGCCCTGCCCTGCGCCCTGATCGTGCTCGGCGGCAATCTGGCGGGCTACCGTCTGCGACCCAGTATCGAGGCGGTCGGGATCACCGTGGCCAAACTGCTGATCATGCCGGTACTGGTGCTGGTGACTTGCATGATTATGGGGATCAGCGGCACACCACGGGCCGTCTTGATGCTGATGGCAGCGACGCCTTGCGGCCTGAATGTACTGGGCTTCTCGCGGACGCAAGAAGACGTACGAAAAACCAGCTCGGCCATTTGCCTGTCGACGCTGGTATCTGCGGCGACTATGCCGATGTGGATGTGGGTCGAAAGCTGGGTTTGATCATCCAGACGTCAGCCTCTTACAAGCATTCCTGAGCAGCCTGTTCGAAACTGGAAGGCGTAAAGCTGGAAGCCAGCAATCGGCGCTCATAAAGAAACACTTTGCCGCCGGCCGGGGCTTTGTAGGCCTCGATCACGTTGTCAGCCGCGACAGCGCTGGAAACCACGACCCGATAATGACGCTGGCTTTGCGACAGCGTCGGCGTGAACTTGCGGTCCTGCAATTTCGGCATCAGACAGTCTGTGTACTGCTCGGGGGATTTCGCCGTCTGCAAAACCAGCGTCGGCTGATTGGGAGCAGTTGTACAACCCGCCAGCAATGAAACGGCAATCGCGGCGGTGCAAACAAGAGAAAGGCGCATGGACAAAATCCTGAACGAAAAAAATCTGCCGATTGGGCAGGGTCTTCAATGCTGGGCATTTTCCGGATTTGCGCAGGAAACAGAAGTTGTCTGTCGTGATGGTGGATATTGCCCGGAGCGATAGTTCTGCGGCTGACCGGGATTTCATGCAGGGAGATCGCCTTGTGTCCCTGCCACGGCAAACATTGATCCTGTAGGAGCTGCCCAAGGCTGCGAAGCATTTATTCTGCGACAGCGCGATCGCAGCCTCCGGCAGCTCCTGCAGGGTCCGTTTTTACTGCGCGACAGCTCGGTGCCAGGGACGGAAGATGCAGGGCTAAACCACGCCCCGCTCCTCCAGCATGCGCACAAACATGGTCAGGCTGCGGGACACGGTGCCTTTGCGCCACACCAGCCAGGTGCGCAAAAAGCGGAACGCCTCTGCCATCGGCCAGACGCTGACCGTGGTGCAGCCCGGCATGCTCTGCAACATGCTGCGCGGCATGAGCGCCAGACCGGCACCGGCGCTGACACACGCCAGCATGCCGTGATACGACTCCATTTCAAATATCTTGCCGGGCACCGCCGCGTCGGCGGCGAACCACTGTTCGAAGTGATGCCGGTAGGAGCAGTTGGAGCGGAAGGCATAAATATTCTCGCCGCTGACATCCAGCGCTCGACTGATCGGCGCATGGCTGAGCGGCGCAATCAGCACCATCTCCTCCTCGAACGCAGGCACACCTTCAAGTGCGGGATGCAAAACCGGGCCATCGACAAACGCCGCCACCAGCCGACCGGCCAGTACGGCGTCGATCATGGTTCCGGACGGCCCAGTGGAAAGATCCAGTTCGACCTTCGAGTACTGCTGGTTATAGGCGGCGAGCAATTCGGGAATCCGCACCGCCGCCGTGCTCTCAAGCGAGCCAAGAGCAAATGATCCCTGAGGCTCTTCACCGGCAACCGTGGCGCGGGCCTCTCCTACCAGGTCGAGAATGCGCCGGGCGTAATCGAGAAAACTCCAGCCTGCGGGGGAAAGACGCAACCGGCTTTTCTCCCGAATGAACAGATCCACGCCCAGATCCTGCTCCAGCTGTTTGATCCGGGTGGTCAGGTTGGAAGGCACGCGATGAATGTGCTGCGCCGCAGCGCTGATGCTGCCCTGCTCGGCAACGGCCTTGAACATTTCCAGCTGAACCAGATCCACACCATTCTCCTTTCGTGAAAGATACGCTCAGTATTATTCAGTTTTCATAAAAATAACAACGCCGTAACCTGAACTCATTCCCCACCCAGCAGGACGGTGCAATGACTACTATCTCCAGCGTTACCCATGCCATCTCGATCAACCCCGCCAACGGCGAACAGATCGGCCATTATTCTTTTGAATCTGATTCCGCTCTGGACGCCACTTTGTCCCGAGCGTCCACTGGGTTCGCTACCTGGCGTAAAACCCCGGTCACTCAGCGCGCACAGCTGATGATTGCGCTCGCCAAAGCCTTGCGGGACAACGCCGCCAACATGGCGAACATGATCACTCAGGAAATGGGCAAGCCGATTACGCAGGCCCGAGGCGAAATTGAAAAGTGCGCGCAGCTCTGCGAGTGGTACGCCGAACACGGCCCGGCCATGCTCAGCGCCGAACCGACGCTGGTTGAAGGCGGCAAAGCGCAAATTGAATACCGCCCGCTCGGTCCGATCCTCGCGGTGATGCCTTGGAATTTCCCGGTCTGGCAGGTGCTGCGTGGCGCGGTTCCGGTACTGCTCGCGGGTAATACCTATGTGCTGAAACACGCGCCCAATGTGATGGGCAGTGCTTATCTGATGCTGGACGCCTTCAAGCGCGCGGGTTTTACCGACGGGGTCTTTGAAATCATCAACGTGACGCCAGAGGGCGTTTCCAAGGCGATTGCCGATCCACGCATCGCAGCGGTGACACTGACCGGTAGCGTGCGGGCTGGCATGGCGATCGGCGCGCAAGCTGGCGCGGCGCTGAAGAAATGTGTACTGGAACTGGGTGGCTCCGACCCGTTTATCGTGCTCAACGATGCAGATTTGGACGAAGCGGTAAAAGCCGCAGTAATCGGGCGCTTCCAGAACAGCGGGCAAGTCTGCGCAGCGGCCAAGCGCCTGATTATCGAAGAAGGCGTGGTCGAGGAATTCACCCGCAAATTCGTCGAAGCAACACGTCAGCTCTCGGTCGGCGATCCATTGCTGGCAGACACTTACGTCGGCCCGATGGCGCGGTTCGATCTGCGAGATGAGCTGGATGGTCAGGTACAAGCCACGCTGAAAGAAGGCGCGACATTGTTGCTTGGCGGCAAGAAAGCCCAAGGCGCTGGCAATTTCTATGAGCCGACGGTTTTCGCCGATGTCACTGACCAGATGACCTCGTTCAAGGAGGAGTTATTCGGCCCGGTTGCCTCAATCATTACTGCGCGGGATGCCGAACATGCCCTGGCACTGGCCAATGACAGCGAATTCGGTCTTACCGCAACTATCTATACCCGCGACGTTGATCAGGCACGCAAAATGGCTGACGAACTGGAAACCGGTGGCGTATTCATCAACGGCTACAGCGGCAGCGATCCAAGGGTAAGCTTTGGTGGCGTGAAGAAAAGTGGTTTTGGCCGCGAGCTGTCGCACTTCGGCCTGCGCGAATTCTGCAATGCGCAGACCGTCTGGCTGGATCGTCGTTAAGCGCCTGCTACCCCCTCTGCCGCCTGCGCCAACACACTAGCAATTTTAAGCCACTGTGGCGGCGAGGCGGTGTTTCTGTCTGACCGGCTGTATCTGTGGATTTACATAGACTCTGTGGGAGCCGGGCTTGCCCGCGATAAGGTTTCGGTGATTTACCTGGCAGACAGCGGTGTGTGTATCGCGGGCAAGCCCTGCTCCCACAATGTTATGGATTAGCCTCGCAGGATTATCTGACTGAAAAACCATCACTTGCAGGAGTGACCGGGGTGGCGCTCCGCCTTGCTCGCGAAGCGTCTAATCAGGCTCTCAATAGCAAGGAGCAGCCCCCTGGTTGCGATTTTGATAAAAACCCGTTGCGCGGATATGCGCAATGAAAATCGTTTCAGCTGAGCAAAAACCCCTGCCAGACGGCGATCATGCACTTTGCGCATGGGGCATTCCTAAACGTCATAACCCTATATTTTCGTGCGTGGTAGTCTCGCGCCACTACGAATAGAAGATGCCTAGAATCAGGAAACGTCATGCCCAGAATTTCCCACTTGGCGCTGCGCCAGAATTTTCGCGCGCTGCTTGCTTCACAAACCTGCTTTGAAACCGCCTCTGTCTTCGATCCGATGTCTGCACGCATCGCTGGAGACCTGGGTTTCGAGGTTGGCATCCTGGGAGGTTCAGTGGCATCCCTGCAGGTATTGGCAGCGCCGGATTTCGCGCTGATTACCCTGACTGAGTTTGCTGAACAGGCCACCCGGATCGGCCGCGTTGCACAGCTGCCGTTCATCGCAGACGCCGACCACGGTTACGGTAATGCGCTGAACGTGATGCGTACCGTTGAAGAGCTTGAGCGCGCTGGCGTCGCGGCACTGACGATTGAAGACACGCTGCTGCCTGCGCAGTTTGGCCGAAAGTCCACCGACCTGATTACCATTGAAGAAGGCATCGGCAAAGTCAAAGCCGCTCTGGAAGCACGTATCGATCCCGAGCTGTCGATCATTGCCCGGACCAATGCCGGCGTGTTGCCGGTCAAAGACATCATCGAACGTACCAAAGCCTACGAAAAGGCTGGCGCCGATGGCATCTGCATCGTCGGGATCAGTGACTTCGAGCACCTTGAACAGATCTCGGAGCACCTCACCGTGCCGCTGATGCTGGTGACCTACGGCAATCCCAAGCTCAATGACTCGCAACGTCTGGCAAGCCTGGGCGTGCGCATCATCGTCAAGGGTCATGCCGCGTACTTCGCAGCGATCAAGGCAACTTACGATTCTCTGCGCGCCCAGCGCCAGGTGACGCACAGCACCTCGAACCTGAGCGCTACCGAGTTGACCCACACCTACACCCTGCCTGAGAACTATGTGTCCTGGGCTAAAGAGTTCATGGACGTCAAAGAGTGATCACGGCGTCAGGCTTAGCCTGACGTTCACAAGGGAAAAATGACGCTGCCTTTCTTGTAGGCGGCGTTCAGATGAACCGCAGGTTCCTGCGTTTCTGAGTCGAGCATCAGCCCGGACGTGATCACCCTCGCCCCGCAGTAATCAAAGATGCCGTGATCTATCTGCGTCCTCATGGCTGACGCATAGCCGTGACGCTCATAGGTCCCCGCATCTGCACCGCCGACTCCCACCAGATGCACCTCAAGGTCTGTGAGCTTCTTGATCAGGGTCGCCTCAGCGCTGAAGTCGAACGCCCAGCCATTGGAAAAGACCCGGTCTATCCATCCCTTGAGCAACGCGGGCATGGACCACCAGTAAACCGGATATACGATGATCAATGCGTCTGCGCGATCAATGCGTGCCTGCTCGGCTGCCACGTCGGCCGGGAACGGCCCTTCTTTTCGATGGACTGCGATATCAGCAGCGGTAAAGCGTGGATCGAACCCTGAAGCGGCCAGATCGACCAGCTCGACCGTATTGGCCGCGCTTGCATCGCTGATGCCTTCCGCAATGCGCCGGGCGATGCCGTAAGTGAGAGAGCTGGAATCGGGATGGCTGACGACGATGAGTGCGTGCATGGTAAAGCTCCGACGCTGGATGATTGCTGATGGATGTTCACAGCTATATACTTTTCGTACATTAAACTTAAGTTACCTTTGGTATATAAGCGTGTCAAGCCAGCCATCAGACGCAAAGCCTCGCCAACGCATGTCTCGGGAAGGTCGCCTCAGTCAACTGCTGGAAGTGGCATGGCAAATCGTTCGCGAGGAAGGCACGGAAAGCCTGACACTGGGGCATCTGGCGCAAATCGCAGGGGTTACCAAGCCTGTTGTCTATGACCACTTCCCCACTCGCCCGCTGCTGCTGGCCAGACTCTATGCAGATTTTGATGTTCGACAAACCTCTCGCCTGGACGAAGCATTGCGCAACAGCGATGCGACCGTGCAGGCACGAGCGAGGGTCATTGCCGACTCCTACGTCGATTGTGTGCTGCTGCAAGGCAAAGAAATCCCTGGCGTGATCGCAGCACTGAGCAGCTCTCCTGAACTAGAGAAAATCAAACGTGATTACGAGCTGATCTTCATGGACAAATGTCGAGCCGCACTGGGAAGTCACAGCAAACCGAGCCAGATTTCGAATGCCCAGTTACGCGCCATGCTCGGCGCGGCGGATGCACTGTCCAATGCCGCCGCAGTGGATGAAATTTCCGCAGACGAGGCGAAGTCCGAGCTTTATGAAATTATTCTGGCCATGACTGAAAGAGCTCATTAAGTGAGAACCCAATGATCAACGTCACAGAAGCATCTATCGCGGACCTGCGCGCCGCGCTTGAGTCAGGCCAGACCACAGCCGTCGAGCTGGTCGAGGCGTATCTGGCGCGGATTGACGCTTACGACGGTCCGCAGACGCCTACCGCACTGAATGCAGTAGTGGTTCGCAACCCTCAAGCCATTGCCGAAGCCCAGGCATCCGATGCACGTCGCGCTAACGGCAAGACGCTTGGCCCGCTGGACGGCATTCCCTACACGGCCAAAGACAGCTACCTAGTCAAAGGCCTCACCGCCGCATCGGGAAGCCCTGCATTTGTCGACCTGGTTGCTCAGCACGATGCCTTTACTATTGGCCGACTTCGCGCCGCCGGGGCGATCTGTCTGGGCAAGACCAATATGCCGCCGATGGCTAACGGCGGCATGCAACGTGGGGTCTATGGCCGTGCCGAGAGCCCTTACAACGCTGACTACCTGACCGCCCCGTTTGCTTCCGGGTCATCGAATGGCGCGGGTACCGCAACCGCCGCCAGCTTTGCCGCCTTCGGTATGGCTGAGGAAACCTGGTCCAGTGGCCGAGGCCCTGCCTCCAACAACGGCCTTTGTGCCTACACCCCTTCGCGCGGAGTGATATCGGTGCGCGGCAACTGGCCGCTGACGCCGACCATGGACGTTGTGGTGCCTTACGCCAGAACCATGGCTGACCTGCTTGAAGTGCTCGATGTGATCGTTGCAGAAGATCCCGACACCCGTGGCGATCTGTGGCGGTTGCAGCCTTGGGTAGAGCTTCCAGACGTGGCCGCGGTGCGCCCTGTTTCCTATGCTGAACTTGCCGCAGACGCACAGACGCTCGCCGGCAAACGCTTCGGTGTGCCGCGTATGTACATCAATGCCGATCCGCTGGCAGGTACGGCGGAGAAACCTGGTATTGGCGGCCCGACCGGGCAGCGCATCATCACCCGCCCCTCCGTCATCGATTTATGGCAAGAGGCGCGTAAGGCGCTCGAAGCCGCTGGAGCTGAAGTCATCGAAGTGGGTTTCCCGCTGGTGTCGAACTGCGAAGGTGATCGTCCCGGTGCGCCGACTGTGTTTACACGTGGGCTGGTTTCCAAAGAGTTCCTGCATCACGAACTATGGGATTTGTCGGCCTGGGCGTTCGATGAATTCCTGCGCGCCAATGGCGACCCGGCGCTGAATCGTCTGGCCGATGTCGACGGGGCGAAAATCTTCCCCCACGACCCAGGCACCCTGCCCAACCGTGAAGACGATCTGGCTGCTGGCATGGATGAATATGTGCGCATGGCCGAGCGCGGGATCACGCCCTGGAATGAGATTCCCACTTTGCCGGATGGCTTGCGCGGACTGGAGCAGACGCGTCGCATCGATCTGGAAGACTGGATGGAAGGTCTGGGCCTTGATGCGGTGCTGTTTCCAACGGTGGCCGATGTGGGTCCGGCCAACGCCGATGTCGACCTGCAATCAGCCGATATCGCCTGGAGCAATGGCGTGTGGGTAGCCAACGGAAATCTCGCTATTCGCCACTTGGGAGTGCCGACCGTCACCGTGCCAATGGGCGTAATGGCCGATATTGGCATGCCGATAGGGCTTACGTTTGCAGGACGTGCGTATGACGACTCGAACCTGCTGCGCTTTGCTTCGGCATTTGAATCGATGGGCAGTAAGCGGATGATCCCGCCAAGAACGCCTGCTTTGAAGTGATGGCATCCGCGATCAGGCCTGGACTTGCCCCATGAGGACTGTCTGAGTCTGGCGCCCTTGCACACTCAGCCCGCGAGACGGGCTGAGCTCTTGTCCGTGTTGGCTGCGCAATGTTTGAGCAAGGCTTTGATTGAGCCGCGAACATTACGCTTGCCCAGTTCCTTGGCTTTAAACCAGCGGCAGTCATCAATCTCGTTGGATGCTCGCGGCTTCTGGTGTTCTGCACGCTGAGCCTCGAAGAGGAAGTGAACGACTTTGTCGTCCTGGTATTCCGAAACGTAGGCAAGCTGATCGAAGGTCAACCCGGTCTCTTCTGCCATTTCACGCATGGCAGCCTGCAACGGTGTTTCGCCCTGGTCGACGCGGCCACCGGGCAGGTTCCATTTGGCGTTGCGCTTGCGAACGAAGAGGATCTCGCCGTGATGACGGCAGATCACGGTGGCACGTCTTTTCAGGCTTTTATGCCCGGAGGTTGCAGCTTCCGTTGCACCCATGGTCGTTCCTTCAAAACGTTGATCTATCAGAAAGCCAATGCGGCAAATGCTCTTCGACGACTGTGCGCCATGCTTGTGTCGATATGATGACCATTGTGGTCGCTGGGAAGTTCAGCTACGAGCGCTCCATAAAGCAAACATGCAAACCCGCCACCTGATTCCGGGGGGTGTGCTCCCGATTCTCTTTCTGGAGCCCATCCGTCATGATGCGACGCGATGCCAAAGTCGAAAAGGTCTACCCCTCCCTTAACCGGTCGAAGTTCAAATCATCTAAAGGGTGTGGAAAAATATAAAATGAAAAAATTCTCCTATAACGAAAATATTGATGCATTTGAAATATCGGAACATTTCTTTTTGGAGGGTTTAAAACAGGCCCAAAAAAAAGGCCATAGAAACATCAGAATCATGAGAGATAACGCTGTCGTCCGTTCAACCGTACTGGACTTGAGCCCACTCGCACTTAGTGATTCAGTAGAAACTCTCAATATCTCGCAAGGCATCAACCTTAACAAGGTTGATTTCTCACCACTCTACACATGCTCGTCTTTAAGAGCGTTAACAATTTCATACCTGAAAGATGCATTAGACTTTGCAAAGCTTACTTCACTGAAAACGCTATATATTATGAAAGCACACGACAAAATAGAAAGCTTGCACATTAGCAATGTCAGGGACTTATTACTCGCAGGTATAAAAAATAAAGACCTGACCTTTCTTCTGGCGCCAAAACTCGAAACGCTAAGGGTCAGTGGAGGCAACCTGGAGTCATTCGAAGGTTTACAGACAAGTAAAATTCTTGGCGATGTTGAGATAGGTCACTGTGCCAAACTTATTGACATCAGCCAACTAAGCGAACTCACAGAGCTGAAGAAACTCTCCATAGAAAAATGCAAGCACGTAAGGGATTATTCGTTTCTCTCTGGCAATAATACATTGGAAAAATTTTTTGCATCCGAACTGGATTCACTCAGTTTCATCCCAAGCCTTAAGAAAATTCAGTCCGTAAAATTCTGGGAAGTCAAAGGCGGTGATTTACAGCCATTGTTAGATTCAAAGACGCTAAAGCGTGTTGATTTTTTCCCACAGAAGAAAAATTATACGCATACCAAAGAAGAAATTAACAATCTACTTCAACGCTAGACCCAAACATGCGACCAGACGCCTACATCTGTAGAAGATTACGAAGCCCTGCTGCCGTGGAACTGCTCACCAGAGATACCTCGCTTAACCAGCCTTATTTTTTGACAGGTGGGGTTAATGGCGCGGATACCTTCAGCTTTCAGGTCGGGATGTGATCTCTGAGCTGGCCCCATAACTGTAGGAGCTGCCGAAGGCTGCGATGCATTTCTCCCGATACACCGCGATCGCAGCCTTCGGCAGCTCCTACAGGCCCTATGTTTGCCGCGAGACAGCGTGGTATCAGGTACACCGGGGCGGCTCTCATCAAACAACACGTAACTATCTGAATTCACAAATAATCGGTGGGACCGAATTTATTCGGGAAGAGGCCATTACATCTGCCGCATTTTTATCGCCAGGAATGCCGCCTTCCCGGATGAAGTGGAGCGCCACCCCGGCCGTTCCACCAGCCCTCTGTTTGCTGTGCGACAGCGTGGTGTCAGGGACACAGGGGTGAACTGGCTTAATGATCCCGGACACCTCTTAAGGGCGATATGATTCGCCCAATCAGGAGGTTTCATGCAAGAGCGAAAGACCTACACCCGCGAGTTCA
>NZ_JAGTPI010000021.1:0-83435 GCF_021147825.1 Pseudomonas quasicaspiana | reverse complement strand
CGATATCGGTGCGTCCGACAAATCGCTATCGCAGCCTCGCGGTGCTCGACAGCTCCTACAGAAACGTAATTCAGTCCCCGCTCTGAACCGCCAACCACTGCTCAAACGACCGCGCCGCACGACTCGGAAACTGCCCCGACGGATTGAGCAAATAATAACCACCGATCTCGCCCACATGGACGTCACAGGCAGGCACCAATGCCCCGGACTTAACGTGCCCATCGATCATCGGCTTCCAGCCCAACACAATGCCGCGTCCATCAATGGCCAGGTCCACCATCACCGGATAGTTATTAACGGTCAGGCGCTTGGAAATCGCCGAAGCATCGATACCCTGACGCGCAAACCAGTTTGTCCAGGACAGCCACTGGCGCTGACCATCCTCAAGCATCAACAACCGATGCTCCAACAATGCTTGCGGCTTGAGCACCCGGCCTTGCAGATAGCCCGGCGCGCAATACGCCCCCACCGACTCTGCAAACAACAGCCGACTGTCCAGCCCCGGCGGCGAGCCCGAGCGCAGGAAATACACCGCCAGATCAAACTCCGCGCGCACCAGCGAGTCCAGCCCGTCGACCACCCGCAGGCGCACGTCCACATTGGGAAACTCATCGGCATAACGCCCCATCAACGGCCCCAGCCATAACGCCGCGACACCACTGGAACACGCCAGCGTCAGCTCCTGCTCGCCACTGTGGGTCATGACCTGCGCCGTTGCTTCAGCACATTGGGCAAGCACCCGATGTACCTGCTCGGCATACACCTGCCCGGCCACCGTGAGATGAATGCGCTTGTGCTCCCGCCGAAACAACGCCCGCCCCAGAAACTCCTCAAGCTGCTGCACCTGACGACTGATCGCACTTTGCGTCAAATGCAGCTCAGTGGCCGCACGAGTGAAACTGCCATGACGCACCGTCGCCTCGAAAGCAATCAGGGTTTGCAGCGGCGGCAGGGGTTCAATGCGCATGGGGAATCCGGAGTGGTCGTGATTGCCGCCATCAGAACAAAAATGCGCGGGAGTTTCATCTGCTGGTTGCGCACCCGGCCTACATCACAGACTATGCGTGATGCATATAGGTAGGGGGGGTATGGTATGTCGCACATCAAAACTGGCAAAGACGACTTGCTCAAGCGGGTGAAACGTATCGCTGGGCAAATCCAGGCGGTGGAACGGGCGCTTGAGGCCGAAGACGACTGCGCCAAAACCCTGCATCTGGTGGCGGCAACGCGGGGCGCTATCAATGGCCTGATGGACGAAATCATCGAAGCCCACGCCCGCGAGCACGTCGCCAAGCCGGGTTTGAGTGATGAAGAGCGAGCCGAAGGCGTTGAGGAACTGATCGAAGCCATCCGCCGATACACCAAATAGGAGCGCACCGACATGAGCAACCTGCACGCGGACTACGCCCACGATCACGTATTTCTCGGCTCATCCCATGATGAGAACGCCAAGCGCACCCTGTGGGTGGTAGCGCTGACGGTTGTCATGATGGTTGCCGAAATCGCTGCCGGTTACATCACCGGCTCCATGGCCCTGCTGGCGGACGGTTTCCATATGGCGACTCACGCCGGCGCCTTGGGTATCGCCGCCGCTGCCTACAGCTACGCCAAACGCCACGCCGCCAGCGCTCAATACAGCTTTGGCACCGGCAAAGTCGGCGACCTCGGCGGCTTCGCCTCTGCGTTGATACTGGGCCTGGTTGCCATCGGCATCGGCGTCGAGTCAGTGGTGCGTCTTTTCGAGCCTACCCAAGTCGCGTTCGGCACGGCCACGTGGATTGCCGTTGTCGGCCTGATCGTCAATATCGTGAGCGCACTGCTGCTGTCCGGCGGCCACAATCACCACCATGGACACGACCACGGGCATGATCATGACCATACCCACCACGCACACGGTCAGGACAACAACCTGCGTTCGGCCTACGTGCATGTGCTTGCCGACGCACTGACCTCCGTCCTCGCCATCGCTGCATTGCTCGCTGGCCGCTACCTGGGATGGGTCTGGCTTGACCCGGTCATGGGCATCGTCGGCGCACTGGTTATCGCCCGCTGGTCCTGGTCGCTGATACGCACCACTTCAGGTGTTCTGCTCGACCGTACAGACGAGCATGTCGCGCAGGAAATCCGCGACATAATCGAGCAGTCGGGTGACACAAAAATCACCGACCTGCACGTCTGGCAGGTCGGCCCCGAAGCCCGCGCAGCCATTGTCAGCGTGGTCGGCAACGCCTCCGTAACCGTCGACATGATCCGCGCGCGCCTGGCGCCGGTGCACGAGGTGACGCACCTGACCGTGGAGCTTCGCAGCGTGTGATTCATGACCGGCAAAACGGCCCGGGGCATTAGCCAAGGGCCGTTCAGTCCAACTGGTTGTTTGCTGCACCCGCTGACAGCGCATCCTCCAGAATCGCCTTCGCCATATCACTCAAATGATGAACCGCCCAGACACCCTGCTTGCCCGCATCACCCATCGCGGCGTCGAGGCTTAATTCATGGATACACGCCAATAGGCTGGAAGCGTGCTCCAGTGCGGATTCGATGGGTATGTCGGGATTGATGCGGAACAGCGGCTGACGGGATGGGCCGCAAGTGGAGAAGGTGGTGGTGCCGAGGGTTTTGTTTGGGTGTAAGTCGTCAGAGTTAGTCATGATTCGCCTTCCTATATCTTGATGAACCGTCATCTCTGCCGCCAAGCAAAGAAGGGTGACGGATTGCACAAGGTTGGCGGACCGGAGATATAGGAACCCGGCACTCCCGAAAGAGTCCCTGCGCAACCCGTCATAAAGCCAGGTCACACGCGAAAAAACAGCGCCTGCCATCTTAAATCGGGGCGCTGTTTTCGCCTATATCTGTCGGGCCGCCAAGCCCGGTCGCTACCTTTGCGGCGACGGGGTGGACTTTATGGATGTCGGGTTGGAGCGGCAAGGATGTGGAGTGGACTGAGGGTGTAGGGGGATTCCGCCAATCCCGCCATCAAAAACAACAAAGCCCGCACAAGGCGGGCTTTGGGTGATTTCAGCGTATCAACCCCATCTCTGAAATCGAATGTGGCGCTCAGACGGGCTTTGAAGTTAATGCCATGGAGTCTTTTTTATGAGGGTTACGTTGGCACTGTTTCATTTAGGCATGCACGCTGGCATACATGGAGCTGTTCTATGACGGGGAAAGACCTCAGCCATGATGCGCTTTGCGATGACAGTTTGGACAGATAGCGATGGCATTCGCGACGGTGTCCGGCCCTCCATCGGCTAGACGCTTTCGATGGTGAACCTCTAAATATGGGCTTTGATCCTTCTTGCGTGTGAATGGCGCTTTTTGATTGCAAAGACTGCATACACCCTTTGCTTGAGCTAACACCTCTGCCACTACATCAGGATTCCGGATGAAAACTACAGTGCTGACAATTTTTGTCAAAGGAATCGGGTCAGCTTCCTTGAGCCTAGCTGCACGGCCCTTCGAATCTTTTAAGGACGCAATTACCTTCCTTTCGAATTCCTCATTTGGATCCTCTGTTTTGCGAATCGGTTGAAAACCATATGCGGGAAATTCGCTGATCGGTTTAGAGCTATTAAACGAGCTTGGTGGGCTACCGATCACCATCGCATAAATGTACTTCAGAGGATAAAGGGTTTTTGTAGATCCTTTGATGTACCAAGATTTTGGCTTTGTGTACCTGAAGGGCCGTTCTCCGTTGTCGTAATCCCGGATCGCGCTTTCTATAGATGATTTGGTCAATAGTTTCGACGACATGACAACGTTCCTTCGTGCGACAGGGGAGGTAAATTAATATTCTTTGAGCGCGCGTGCCGTTTGCAGGTTATGACGCTCTGTCTATCAGCCACCCTACGAGCCCGTTCCGAACGGCTTGCTGAGCTAGCTTATCCGGTCCCCAGTAAATAAATGAACCATCACTGCTATCGGTCGCTACGGCCTTCAGGCTTGAATCCGGAGAGTGCGTTACGAAGTAAAAGTGCGTAAAACCACTCATGTCAGCAAATTTATCCTGATAGGAGCGATAGACTGAAGCTGACGCTTTTGACTTTACTTGAATGCCAATTCGCTCTTGAGTAATTGGGGACAGTAGGTCGAGGTCTATATCTTTCTCTGTTTCGCCAGCTACTCCAGTTCGCTGCCAACCTGCCTGCCGGAAGATCAAGTCCGTGAGTGTTTCGAGATCCTTAGGGTGCAAGTTTTTTATGATGGGTATGACTGCTGCGACCAGGTTTTCTACCGCTAGCTGAGCTTCTGCAATATGTGGCTCAGACGTTCCCATGATCTTGTGAATCAAGTAATCGAGTTCTCTTACCGTGCAAATCGTACCTTGGAAGCTTTGTACGGCGAGAAGCTTGCCACTCAGTAGGCCTTTGATAAGGGGCTTTCCGTTGATGTCCGTATCATGCCATTGGCCTGCGACCACTCGGGTCTTTGTGTTATCAGGAAGCTGGCTGATCTCAGGTGCAGCAAAGCACCACCACAGACGGTCAGAAAAAAAGGTTATCCAGAGCGTTGTCTCTGGCTCTTCATAGAATTGCCTTACCTGTTTGATGTGTCTGGTGACGCTGCCCTGATCTGAGTCAGAGGGAAATGAGTTTCGTGCTGCTTCCCAGTTCCCATCCACGCAATGCTGATGCGGTACATCACGGTAACCGATTCTCAAGGTACCGTTTTCAACACAATCCTTTTCCCATAGTCCACTGGGCCCCAGTTTGATAAAGAAAGCTTTGGTGGGTTTTATGTTCAGCACTCGATACCTCTCCTTGGTGGAAATGAGCTGGCAACCTGTTTCGGCTTGGTCAGATCTAGGTGTAACTGAGAATCGACCAATTTGATACTGCCTGAATGCTGAAGGGTGTTCGCTACCCTAGCGTATGCAACGCCATGCGGAGGGTCCGCGCCCTCGGCTATTTTGCTTCGGCGCTTTTCTTAGGGTTGGTGGCCATCGGTATCGCTATCGAGTCAGTGGTGCGTTTCGCTCAGAAAATCTGCGAAATAATCGAGCAGTCGGGTGATACAAAAATCACCGACCTGCACGTCTGGCAGGTCGGTCCAGAAGCTTGCGCCGCCATTGTCAGCGTGGTCGGCAACGCGTCCGTAACCGCCGATATGATTCGCGAGCGCCTGGTGCCGGTGCACGAGGTGACGCACCTGACCGTGGAGCTGCGCACCGCGTAATACATGACCGGCAAAACGGCCCGGGGCATTAGCCAAGGGCCGTTCAGCCCAGCTGACTTCTTGCTGCACCCGCTGACAACGCATCCTCCAGAATCGCCTTCGCCATATCGCTCAAATGATGAACCGCCCAGACACTCTGCTTGCCCGCATCACCCATCGCGGCGTCGAGGCTCAATTCATGGATACACGCCAATAAGCTGGACGCGTGCTCCAGTGCGGATTCAATGGGGATGTCGGGATTGATGCGGAACAGCGGCTGACGGGATGGGCCGCAAGTGGAGAAAGTGGTGGTGCCGAGAGTTTTGATTGAGGGATGCGGTTGCTTCATTGACTGCTCCTGGAGTTAGAAGCTGCCACCGTTTGCGGCCAAGCAAATCAGGGTGGCAACTGTACGCGGGTTGGCCGACCGGAACTCCAGGCACCCGGCACACCCGAAGGTGTCCCACGCACAGCTGCCATAACTCGACATCGCAGACGGAATACATCCCCGAGATCGAATGGTGAGCGCCTGTGCGCCTGGAGTTTAGTCGAGCGGCCAAGCCCGGTCGCTACGTTTGCGGCGACGGGGTGGACTCTAGGTTTGTTGGGTTGGAGCGACAAGGATGTGGAGTGGACTGAGGGTGTAGGGGGATTCTGTAAATGCCGGTCGATTCACGCAATGTTGCAAGTGATCTGAAAAATATGTCTGTCATCGTAAAACGGGCTGCCGATGAGAGCTTCAATAGCTGCCGCCTGTTCGGCACTTATGTCATAGCCTTCATCGCCTCGTTGAGGTTCTGACCACCTCATGATTCGCGCAAGTCGTGCATCGCAATCTTTCGGAACGACGACTTCAAACGCCAAGAACCTGGTCTCTTTGTCGAACGCTTCGATTTTGTAGTTCACCACACAGATTCCCGGCATTTCTCGCTATGGCCTTACACCGATGAAAAGTTCTAGATCAACCGGTAGCGGCTTTTTGATCACCGCGGCAATCGCTTCGACCTGCGTGGCTGTCAAAGGAAGTTCACCATCGGCTTCTGCTTCCAGGGTTTCCCAGCCCAATACCTTCATGACTCCTTGCTCAAACTCGGGGTCCACATCGAGTGCAAATTTGAGTGAGTCGTCTTCGCTGGCGTCCATTAGAAAGCCTGTCACTTCCAAAAGCATGAGTTTTGCCCCTCCCCCGACGGCCCGTTTAAGCGAGGCCCCTACCTCCACCGTCCGATGCTGATAAACCCACTCAAAGATTCGATCCTTGCTTTTCCAACGTTGCGATTCGTGGCTTTTCACGCAACAACGCCGATAACTAGTTTCAAATCAGTCGGAAGTGGCTGGCCGATTATTGAGGCGAGCTGCAGTACTTGGTCGCTTTCTAGCAAAAGATCGCCTTCCGCCATCGCATCAAGGCTTGGCTGGCCGAGGTGCTGCAGAATGATTTCATCGAACGAACTGTCTATCTTTAGCTGGAACTTGAGTGAATCATCTTCGGAGCTATTTCTCAAAAAACCAAATATATGCAAGTGCATAAAGCCTCCTGTTTTTCTATTCTTCGCCCGGGCTTTGCTGGCTGGAATCAGTCAAGCTTTGCTCGTGATTTGAAAGATATGTGCATCGTCGTAAAATGGCCTACCGGCTATAACTTCAATAGCTGCTATCTGATCCATGGTCATGTTGTAGCCTTCACCGCCACGCGGAAGTAGGGTCCACTCCATAATCTGCGCAAGCCGGGAATCGTATCCGTCCGGCAGATTGACTTTAAAAGCCAGAAACTCGGTTTTTTTGTCGAAAGCTTCGATGATGTATTTCATGGTTCCACCTTGCGAGTTTTGTCAGCTTCTTTGGTTCTATCACCTGTTTCGGGGTCGAATTCCCCTAGGTGTCTTCCGCGTTTATCGTATTTTTCTACAGCTCCATGCTGGCTGTCCCATTCGTAAATAATTCCCTTCTTCGTCTTCCAGCGTCGCCGTAAGCCTCCCCCTCCCTTTATTTGCGTTTTACCGGGAACCCTAATGGCATCTGGCATTGCCTTGAGGTCATCAGGCGGTTGTTCGTAGTCATGATCCGGATTAAACGCCCGAGCAAACACCACATACATCGACCTCAACCCAGTATCCGCCGGGAACACTACGATGCAGTCATCGGTGGTGATGTCTTCGCCGGGGAAGCCTTCGATCTGGCTGTCGGTGTTTTCCGGGATCGGGTGGACGAGGATGGTGCCCAGTTGCTCGCCGCTGTTGTCGGGGTAGATCAGGGGCGGCATTTCGCCCAGCGGGCCGCGCTTGGGTGTCCAGAGAATCGTGATGCCGTTGAGCTTGGCTTCCAGTGCGGTCTGGTCGGCGTTCCAGGCTGCTTGCACCGTGCGGACTGAGTCATCGCCCGTCGGTCCAGTGTGAATGCCGTACACCTGCAAAACGCCTTTTGCATCCTGACGAAACTGGAAGCGCACGCGACTGGGCGCGCGGGTCATATTGCGCAGTTGTTCGTCGGTGTACAGCGTGCCGTCGCCCATCTTGGTCGGGAGCATGCCGAGGATGAATACACTGGCAGGCAAACTCGCGCCGCGGATTGCCCAGGTCAGACCCTGTTGCATGATCCCGCCGCCAGCCACTCGGCCCAGCGCCAGCTCTGCCCCTACTTTTGTTGCAACAGCGGCATTGGCAACCGGTATGGCCATAGACCCGGCCACCATCGCGGCTCCGAAGTTGGACACAGGTTCGGTGCTGGTGCCTGCTTCGGTCTGGCACCAGTTTGCACCGGTACACGACTTGGCGAAGATCAAATCTGTGCGGGGTTTCGGCGCTGGCCAGGAGTCTTTTTCGATGTAAACCGGTTCAGGAGGCTGAGCAGGCCTTACCCGTCCACCCCATGAGCTGCCGCCCCCAAAATACTGGGCATACCATGGCTCCTCGAATGGGTCTTTTTTCAGATCGTCCTCTCTCATAACGCGACCGAGACTGTCCTTAACGTCGGGGCGCGCAGGGTGCCGATTAGCCTTATGAGGGTCAATAAACGCTCGGTAACTGGAGGTTTCAGGTGTGCTTGCCCGGTCTGCAATATCCGGCTGGATGCTGACCGAGTTCAGCCAAAGGTCGATTATCGAGTGAAGTATTAGAGAGTCTTTACCAGCGCATGCCATCTACGGATGCCGCAGCGCGCTTTCGTTTCGGTGTTAAATTTACTGTTTTACAGAAGGGATACGTAATGAAGTACGCCGCCATACTGTTGTCGATTCCCGCTATAGCGCTTGCGATCGCGATTCCTGTGGCGGCCGATGAATCATCCCAGCGTATGCAACGCGCCTCAGGCTTGTGGAAAGTGACACCGGCCACCTCGCCGTTTTCCTGGGAAATTTGCGTCGACCAGGCAAAGGACCGTCTGATTGACGACGACTTGTGGGCCAACTTCGAACAGGAATGCAAGATCGAGTCAAAAAGCGGTAACGGCGACGGCTACAGCTTTATATCAAGCTGCCCAGACGCGAAGCTGGCCGCCTCGTTCAAGGGCGATCTGACGAAATCGTACATATTGACGGCCGACACTTCGTTCGAATTGAACGGAAAAACCGAGACGCAGCGCACCATCGTCAATGGCAGCTTTCAAGGCGCATGTCCGGCCGACATGGAGCCGGGCGTCAAGAAAATGCGCGGTGGCATGAAGATGAACAGCCTGTACATCAACCGCTGAGCGATCAGAGCGAGTGCACCTGCCGCGGGATACTGCCCGGCAGGATGAGTCAAGCCCGCGGTGTCTCGATAGAGATAATGTCCGCCATCAACGACGCGCTACGGCGAATTCGCGCTTCCCAAGGATACTCACCGGGAATCCTGATTGTTGCCATGTCGGCATAGGCTCCAGTGCGAAACCCTCTCACCAAAAACAAAGCCCGCACAAGGCGTTTGCGCTTCATGCCTGGCATGCTGCTCGCTTTTCTACAGATATCCGTTTTTTTGACGATACAGTTTATGAGCTGCTCGACATAGCTGCCAATACGCTGCTGACAGGTGATGAGATGTACAGATTTTCTTTTTTTTCATGATATGAAAATATTTCTGCAGTTTATTTTCATCAATGCCGAAGTGGCAGCGAGCCCTATCAATCGCTTCGCATTCCATGTGCGGTCAGCTCCTAGCGATAACCTCAAATGATTACTTACCCAGTAAGTGATAATGATGAAGAGCGCATTCAGGCTTTGAATGCTTTCGCGCTGATGGATACGCCACCTGAGCACGAATATGATCAAATCGTCCAAATGGCATCTCGGATTTTTGATGTCCCCATTGTTCTGATTTCTTTAGTGCATCGCGACCGACAATTCTTCAAAGCACGTGTTGGCCTCGATGTGTGCGAAACGGGTCGTGACGTTTCATTTTGTAATTTTGCGCTCATGGGCCGTAACGTTTTTTTGGTACTTGATGCGTCGCAGGATGCGAGATTTAGCTCAAACGCCTTGGTTGTTGGCGCTCCTCATATTCGCTTCTACGCGGGCGCGCCATTGATAACGACCAAAGGCCATGTGCTGGGTAGCTTATGCCTGATCGACAATAAGCCCCGAGAGAGGTTCTCAGACCGAGACCAGCTTATTCTTCAGGACCTGGCCGTCATCGTTATTGAAAAAATGGAGTTGCGTCGGCTCGAACTCGAGAATGCGGATAGCCATACCCGTTTCATCAATATGACGTCGACTTCACCCGATGCCATTATTTGCTCAAACAGCAAAAATCAAATCACCTCGTGGAATAACTCAGCCGAGCTTATTTTCGGACATAAGTCTGAAGACGTCATAGGAAAGGCTCTCGACATCATTATTCCGCAAGAGATGCGGTCCAGGCATCATGCCGGTTTCTCAAGGGTCGTCTCAGGCGGCCCAGTCAGTATTATCGGAAAATCCGTAAACCTGACGGCCATACATCGCGACGGCCATAAAATACCCGTTGAGCTCTCGCTTTCACAATGGACTGATGTAGGCGAGCCACAATTTGGGGCGATCATTCGTGACGTCACCCAACGTGTAGCGGCGGACAAACTACTCAAGCACGCGGCTGAATACGATCATCTGACAGGCCTCGCTAATCGCTCAACACTTAAGCATCGGATCAAGGAGGCTTGTGACGCACAGATATCAGCGGCAATTCTTCTGATCGACCTGGATGGCTTCAAGGATGTTAACGACACGCTCGGCCACGCTGCGGGTGATTTTGTCCTCAGAGTGACGTCAAATCGCCTTCGCGAACGCGTACCGACGTGTCATATGGTCGCCCGTCTGGGTGGGGACGAATTTGTAGTCTTCATATCAGACACAGCAGATCAGGCCAAAGCGATTGAGCTTGGTTTGGCGCTCATCGCAGTCATTGAAGAACCTATAGAGTTTGAAGACAATTCTATTTTTATCGGAGCCAGCATCGGTGTGTCCATGAGGTCAGGCTCCGATTACGATGGCGAGCAAATGCTTGGCAACGCGGATTTGGCGCTCTATCAAGCCAAGTCTGACGGGCGATCCCTTGTTCGCGTGTTCACCAGCGAGCATCGACAGACGGCCTCAAAGAGAGGGGCTCTCAGCTCATCAATGCGTCAGGCATGGGCGAACAAAGAGTTTGAGCTGTACTACCAACCTCAGGTACGGCTTGCAGATGGCGCTATTACCGGGGCCGAAGCACTTATCCGATGGAACCATCCCACACTGGGCGTCGTGTCCCCAGCGGTTTTTTTACCTGTGCTAGAAGCAGGTCTTTTAGCGGTACCGGTGGGTGAATGGATATTGCGCTCAGCTTGTGAACAGGCAGCTCATTGGCGAAAGACCGGTAGAGATGGCTTCAGGATCGGCGTTAATTTGTTTGCCGCTCAGTTTCGTACGCGCGACTTTGCTGAAATGGTCGAAAGTGCACTTAACGACTTTTCTTTACCGGCGAGCGCACTCGAACTGGAGATTACAGAAAATATAATTTTGCGAAACGAACAGCGAATTATGGAGCCCCTGCACCACCTTCGCTCATTGGGTGTAGGCATTGCGTTCGATGATTTTGGTACAGGCTATGCGTCTTTGAGCCTTCTGAAAGACTACCCGGTCACACGCCTGAAGATTGACCGATCGTTTGTAAGCGGCGTCGAACGTAGCAAAAAAGACGAAGTAATCATCGAAGCCGTTATCAGGCTGGCGGCCGGCTTTGATCTTCAAGTCACTGCCGAAGGCATAGAAACCCGCGAACAGGAAAGTTTGATGCGGCATTATTTATGCGAAGAGGGGCAAGGCTATCTGTATGGTCGCCCTATGACGGCTCATGATTTCACTGAGCGTTATATCTCAACGCCTGATCGACCCTCTGACGTGTTAAGTCATAAATAATCCAGCACCCGCCTGAGCAGGCCCTTTTCAACCCAGACAGCCTCGGACTGAAGTTAAACAGTCAGGTGCATCTTCGTCCGCCAACGCGCACTCGCTGCGCAACTACTGTCGCAGTTCTAGACGACGGGCAAGCAGACTAAGCGCGATCAATCGGTGATCTAGGAGCTGGCGCACGAGATCGCCCAGGTCTACTAGGTGGTGTCCGGTTTGCAGTCACTAAATTGCCGCTTGTAGTCCTTTGTCTGATCTTTCTCACCTTGATTATTATGGGGCTACTCACCGCTGAGCGTATTTCCGCATGAGGACACTACCGACCGCCAGCACCCTTTTGAGCGCTCGCGGACGGGTGCGAGGCCGATTTCAACCTCGCTCGCTCCAAGCCTCGATCATGCTGCCTAGGTTCGGGTGTCTTTTTTGCGCTGGACTTGACCAATCTATATGGCAAAAACAACAAAGCCCGCACAGGGCGGGCTTTGGGTAATCTCAGGCCGTCTCTAGCCCTGAAATCAAATATGGTGCACCAGGCGGGATTCGAACCCACGACCCCTGCCTTCGGAGGGCAGTACTCTATCCAGCTGAGCTACTGGTGCAATGCGGGCGCCATGATACTCATCTGGTTGGCGGGCGTCCATGCTGGTGAGTGCTGTTGTTGATTTTGCACGTTTCAAGGTGTTTGGACGACGTTGATCAGAAAATCCGGCGGATGTTGGCAAATGCGTTCTTTTTTTCGAACGGCCTATTGTCCTTTGCCCTAGCAGTCCCTAGGATTCGTTTGAGATTTCAAACGCTCTTGTCCGGTTTTCCTGCACTTTGTGACCCTGCGTTGCGGGGGCCGGCGAATGATTTCCTGATGGCGGCCTTGTTCGAGGCGCCTTTTGAACGATCAAAAACTTGCACCGCCGGTGTGCGGCGCATTTTCGGTATATCAAAGCGGAGGCCGACATGCAGCTCAAAGATTCCACGTTGTTCCGCCAGCAAGCCTATATCAATGGCGCCTGGCTGGATGCGGACAATGGCGAGACGATCAAGGTCAACAACCCTGCAACGGATGAAGTCCTGGGCACTGTGCCGAAGATGGGCGCTGCTGAAACCCGTCGTGCGATTGAAGCGGCTGACAAGGCCTTGCCCGCCTGGCGTGCACTCACCGCCAAAGACCGTGGCAACAAGCTGCGTCGCTGGTTTGAGCTGATGATCGAGAATCAGGATGACCTGGCTCGCCTGATGACGCTGGAGCAGGGCAAGCCGCTGGCCGAGGCCAAAGGCGAGATCGGTTATGCCGCTTCCTTTATTGAGTGGTTCGCTGAAGAAGCCAAGCGCGTTTACGGCGATGTGATTCCTGGCCATCAGCCGGACAAGCGTCTGATCGTGCTCAAGCAGCCGATTGGTGTGACCGCCGCGATTACGCCGTGGAACTTCCCCGCTGCGATGATCACCCGTAAAGCAGGCCCGGCGCTGGCTGCCGGTTGCACCATGGTGCTCAAGCCTGCTTCACAAACCCCTTACTCCGCACTGGCACTGGCTGAACTGGCTGAGCGTGCAGGCATTCCGGCAGGCGTGTTCAGCGTTGTTACTGGCAGCGCTGGCGATATCGGCAGCGAGCTGACCGGTAACCCAATCGTGCGCAAGCTGTCCTTCACCGGTTCGACCGAGATCGGTCGTCAGTTGATGGCTGAATGCTCCAAGGACATCAAGAAGGTGTCGCTGGAGTTGGGCGGCAACGCGCCGTTCATCGTGTTCGACGACGCGGACCTGGATAAGGCCGTCGAAGGCGCGATCATTTCCAAGTACCGCAACAACGGTCAGACCTGCGTCTGCGCCAACCGGATCTACGTGCAGGACGCGGTTTACGATGCGTTCGCTGAAAAGCTCAAGGTCGCTGTGGCCAAGCTGAAGATCGGTAACGGTCTGGAAGAGGGCACCACCACTGGCCCGCTGATCGATGGCAAGGCTGTGGCGAAGGTTAAAGAGCACATTGCGGATGCGGTGAGCAAAGGCGCGAAAGTGCTGTTCGGTGGCAACAGCATCGAAGGCAACTTCTTCGAGCCGACTATTCTGGTCAACGTGTCCAAAGATGCGGCCGTTGCCAAAGAAGAAACCTTCGGCCCGCTGGCTCCGCTGTTCCGCTTCAAAGACGAAGCAGAAGTGATCGCCATGTCCAACGACACTGAGTTTGGTCTGGCGTCGTACTTCTATGCCCAGAACATGAGCCGCGTGTTCCGCGTGGCTGAAGCGCTGGAGTACGGCATGGTGGGTATCAACACCGGCCTGATCTCCAACGAAGTCGCGCCGTTCGGTGGCATCAAGGCCTCGGGCCTGGGTCGTGAAGGCTCGAAGTACGGCATCGAAGATTATCTGGAAATCAAATACCTCTGCCTGTCGGTTTAACGCAGGGGTTTGCAGCCGCCGGGGCGCGAGAGCGACGTTTCGGCGGTTTTTAGTGGCACCCAAAACCTTTTTGGTGGCCGGAGGCCGTGACAGTCGATCATCGAATGCTGTCACGTGTTGATCCGCCGCTTGATCCTTGAACCACGCCGACCGATGAGCGGCGAATGAGGAAACATGTCCCAGACAAACGCAGAATTGATGCAACGCCGCGAAGCCGCTGTTCCACGCGGTGTTGGCCAGATCCACCCGATCTTCGCTGAGTCCGCGAAGAACGCCACGGTTACCGACGTTGAAGGTCGTGAGTTCATCGACTTCGCGGGCGGTATCGCCGTACTGAACACCGGTCACCTGCACCCGAAAATCATTGCCGCCGTGCAAGAGCAACTGACCAAGCTGACTCACACTTGCTTCCAGGTGCTGGCCTACGAGCCGTACGTTGAGCTGTGCGAAAAGATCAACGCCAAGGTGCCAGGTGATTTCGCCAAGAAAACCCTGCTGGTCACCACCGGTTCCGAAGCGGTAGAGAACGCCGTGAAAATCGCTCGCGCAGCTACTGGCCGTGCTGGCGTGATCGCGTTCACTGGCGCTTACCACGGTCGCACCATGATGACCTTGGGCCTGACCGGTAAAGTCGTGCCGTACTCGGCTGGCATGGGCCTGATGCCGGGCGGTATCTTCCGTGCGCTGTACCCGTGTGAACTGCATGGCATCAGCGTTGACGATTCCATCGCCAGCATCGAGCGTATCTTCAAGAACGACGCCGAGCCTAAAGACATCGCGGCAATCATCATCGAGCCGGTTCAGGGCGAAGGCGGTTTCTACGTGGCGCCGAAAGCGTTCATGGCACGCCTGCGTGAGCTGTGCGACAAGCACGGCATCCTGCTGATCGCTGACGAAGTGCAAACGGGCGCGGGTCGTACCGGTACGTTCTTCGCCATGGAGCAGATGGGCGTTACGGCTGACCTGACTACGTTTGCTAAATCCATCGCTGGCGGTTTCCCGTTGGCCGGTGTGTGCGGTAAAGCTGAATACATGGACGCCATTGCCCCAGGCGGTCTGGGCGGCACATATGCCGGTAGCCCGGTGGCCTGTGCTGCTGCGTTGGCGGTGTTGCAGGTCTTTGAAGAAGAGCATTTGCTGGATCGTTGCAAAGCGGTCGGCGAGCGTCTGGTGACGGGCCTCAAAGCCATTCAAGCCAAGTATCCAGTAATCGGTGAAGTCCGTGCGCTGGGTGCGATGATCGCGGTTGAGCTGTTCGAAAACGGCGACACCCACAAGCCAAACGCTGCTGCTGTTGCGCAGGTGGTGGCCAAGGCTCGCGACAAGGGTCTGATCCTGCTGTCGTGCGGCACCTACGGCAACGTATTGCGCGTGCTGGTACCGCTGACCTCGCCGGACGAGCAACTGGATAAAGGTCTGGCTATCATCGAAGAATGTTTCGCTGAGCTGGCGTGAAAATGCCGAGGTCGCAATTGATTAAAATGTGACCAAACGGACAAAAAAGACCCGCTTCGGCGGGTTTTTTTGCGTTTAAAAGGGGTAAATGAGGGTTTTTATCTATATCCCTTCGTATGCATTGGCTAAGGTGGGTGCATTGCTGTTGAGGATTTAAAAATGCTCCTGACACAGCACGTTCGTGCTGCAAGACGTGAACGTGTAGGAGCTGCCGAAGGCTGCGAATGGCGTAGTGTCTGATACACCGCTTCGCAGCCTTCGGCAGCTCCTACGGAAATACATTTCAGATCATTGGTTATGAGTTGCTCGACGAGAGAGTTCTGATGACAGCTGTAGATTTGCCTGCGGGGCCTCGGGTATTGATTGCTGAGTCCGATCCATGGATTCGTGAAACGCTCAGTGAGTTGATCCTGAGCGTGCGTGACGACGTTGCGCTCGAGATTTGCAGCGATGGCAAGCAGGCCGTCGAGTTCATGAAGAAACACATTCCTGATCTGATCATCGCAGCCAGAGAGTTGCCTGTTATCGATGGTTTAAGCCTGTTGCGTGGCGTACGCGGTTTGCGTCGTCAGCCTCCATTGCCTTTTATCCTGATCAGCAATCGCGGTGACACGGCCAGTGTTCGCGAGGTGGTGCCACTGGCGCCTACGGCTTACCTGACCAAACCGCTGGACACTGGAAAGCTGCGCCAGCGCGTCGAGAGCGTGCTATTGGCTTGTCCTATGCCTGGCTCAGTACCCGCTCTGACGCCTGGCCTGACGCTGAGCAAGTATCTCGAGAAGAATCGGGACACTGCCGACGGCGCGCCGTTGTTTGTGGATGTTGCCACTGCGCTGAAGCTTAGTCAGGTCGGGAGTAGCGTCGATGCTGTGTTGCTTGAGCAGGAGTTGCGCGCTGACCCGCATATCACTGCAGTGCTGATTGCCGCTGCTAATACGGCGGCCAAGCATCTGGTCAAGCCTGTGCAGACGCTGGGTGCGGCGCTGGCGCTTTTGGGGGCTCCGCAGAGTGCCAGCATTGTTTCTGCGTTGACCAAGAAGCGCGTGTCGATCCTGACCAACAATGCGTTGCAGATGAAGGCCAGCGAGTTCTGGGAGATGTCGCAACGTACTGCGGAATACGCGCGGGTGTTGGCGGGCATGCTGGAGGTCGACCCCGAACGTTGTTTCTGTGCGGGGCTGCTGCTGTCACTGGGCGATCTGGCGGTGCTGGGTTGTTTGCAGGAGTGGTTGCTGGCTGGTGGCAAGCTGGATGATCAACAGATCGAAAAAGCGCTGGAGCAGTACTCTGCTGCTTACGGTTCGGCGTTGCGTGTCCGCTGGCGTTTGCCGCTTGAGTTGCGGGAGCTGACCTCGTCGGTTTATCAGTACAACACCGGGGTTTATACCCGCGAAGTGCTGGTCATGAACCTGGCCGGGCATATGGCGCGTTTGGGTGACGAGGACAGCGTGACGACGTTGCTCAAAACCAAGCCTGCCCGCTTGTTGAAACTGACTGTCGCCGACTTGCAGCGCTTGCGCAAGAAGCTCACTGGCGTGACTGATCCAAGTCTGCTGGCAGCGCCGGTGGGGCTGGTGGTGGAAACATTGGCTGATGACGAGGATGAAGGTCCGGATCTGCTGGATGGTGCGCCGGAGGCGGAGCCTGAAGCGGTTATTGATGAAACGCCAGCGGCTGAGCAGGATTCATCGCGGTAGGTGCTGGCGCTATAGAGGCTTCTGGGAAAGTCTATTTTGGCCTGCTGGCTCGAATACCGGTGGGAGATTCTATGTTTGCCCGCAAGCGTGATCCGGCCAGTCCTACGGATTTGCGTAGATTCTGTGGGAGCGAATTCATTCGCGAAGGGGCCGGTACATCTTGCAGCTATGTATCGCCTGAAACATTGCCTTCCCGAATGAATTCGGTCCCACAGGGTGTACTTCGTCTATCGGTTCCGGGCGGTGTCAGGGATACGGCTCTTGCGCGAATTACCTACACCAACACAATCTGATTCTTGCCCTGACGCTTGGCCTGGTACATCGCCGCGTCGGCACGGGCGTAGAGGATTTCCAGGCTTTGGTCGTCCTCTCCCATGTTGGTCAGGCCCTGGCTGGCGGTGATGCCGAAGCTTTTGTCGCCGCGCTGGAAACTCAGGCGCTGGATTTCCCGTTGCAGGCGTTCGGCGATTTGCTTGGCCATGTCCGGCGCACAGCCCGGGAAAACTGCAGCAAACTCTTCGCCGCCAATACGTCCGAACAGGTCGCCGCGTCGTAGCGTGGTCCTGCCGCATTCAGCGATCTTCTGCAGCACCAGATCGCCTTCCTGGTGACCGTAGGTGTCGTTGACCAGCTTGAAGTCATCGATGTCCAGCAACAGAAACGCCAACGGCGTGCCGTGCAGGCGAGCCAGTTCAAATTCGCGCTGGGCGCACTCGAAGAAATGCCGGCGGTTGCTGCTTTGCGTCAGTACGTCGGTGGTCGCCAGGCGCTGAAGTTCGCTTTCCAGCTCTTTCTTTTCGGTGATGTCTTCTGCGATGCCCACCACGACGAGACGCTGCTCGGCGTCGGTCTGGTGGCTCACGAAGCATTTGTCGCTGATCCAGCGGACTTCGCCGTCGGCACGGATGATCCGGTATTCGCGATCTTCCACAGCGCCTTTTTCGATAACTTCGTTGAGGCTGCGCTCAGCGTAGTTGAGGTCATCGGGGTAGATGCTGTCGCGCCATTCGCCATAGTCGGCCAGCAACAAACCCGCAGAGCGACCGAAGATGCGTTCGTAAGCCGGGCTGACGTAGATCATCCGCTGGGTAGCCCAGTCGAATGCCCAGAGCACGGCGTTGACGCTGACCAGCAGCGAGCTGAACAGCTGCTCACGCTCACTCAGGCGTGCGACCTCTGCCTGGGCGTGCATCAGCGCCAGTAGCGTCTCCGCAGCGGCGGGAGTATCAATATTGGGTGTCAGTAGAGTTTTGTTGTCCATGGCACTGCATCTCAGAATAAGGTGCGGCGCACAGCCACAACATTTCCCGCACGGGGTCGCGGGCAGATGTTCTGAGTGGATTTAGGAGGTGAAGTTCAAATCACGCGCGCCCCAATTGAGGCGCGCTGATCAGTGGCTTCAAGCGTGCGCAGGGCGCAGCGAGTAGGTTTTGAGCTGGTCGGCGAAGTCACGCAGAGACTGGATACCGCTGGCCTCGGCTTCGTGGATCCAGTCTTTCATGGCAGCCAGCATGTCGTGGCCGTTGCTGCTGGTCTTGACCCAGATTTGTTGCAGGGCCAGGCGCTTTTCGTAGATCACTTTCAACGCGTGGCTGTGTTCCAGCATGGTCTGGATGCGCAAGTGGTGCTTGTCATCCAGCAGGCTGGTTTCACGGGACAGCAACCGCTTGGCGCGATGGAATTGATGCCGTACCGAAGCATCGGCTTTGGCCAGTTCCTGGGCGACCAACGGGCCAATCACCAGTTTGCGGTACTGAGCCATGATCTGGAACCGGTTGTTGAGGATCGCCATGGCGGTGTCCATGTCGATACTGCCTTTGCCCTCGACGCGGTGCGCGATGGGTGCGACCCGCTGGACCTTGGCCAGACGCAAGGCGCTGAACACTTTGATCCACGCCCAGCCGATGTCGAATTCCCACTTCTTGACCGACAGCTTGGCCGAATTCGGGTAGGTGTGGTGGTTGTTATGCAGCTCTTCGCCGCCAATGATGATGCCCCACGGCACCAGATTGGTTGCCGCATCACGGCATTCGAAGTTGCGATAACCCACGGCATGCCCCAAGCCATTCACGACACCTGCGGCCCAGAACGGAATCCACATCATCTGGATCGCCCAGACGGTAATGCCCAGCGCGCCGAACAGCAGCAGGTCGATGACCGCCATGATCGCCACGCCCAGCAACGGGTAAGGCGTATAGATTTTGCGTTCGATCCAGTCTTCCGGGCAGTTTTTGCCGTAAATTCGCAAAGTGTCCGGGTTTTCCGCCTCGGCCCGATACAGTTCCGCACCCTTGCGCAGTACAGTAGAAAGCCCTTTGACGACCGGGCTGTGCGGGTCATCGACGGTTTCGCATTTAGCGTGGTGTTTGCGGTGGATGGCCGTCCACTCGCGGGTGTTCTGCGCTGTGGTCAGCCACAGCCAGAAGCGGAAGAAGTGTTTCAGACCTGCATTCAGCTCCAGGGAGCGGTGGGCGGAGTAGCGGTGGAGATAAATTGTGACGGCGACGATCGTCACATGGGTCATCACCAGCGTGACTGCTACTAACTGCCAGACGGAAAGGTCAAGCAAACCGTTGTACCACATAGGCTATAGGGCCCTCGAAAAGACGCTTTGAAAAAAAACCAACAGTGCGCATTATCACTGAGCCGCCAGATAAAACCAGTCGGCCTTGGAGATAAGAGTCGCCAGATGTTTCCTAATCTTTAATCCCGCACCTCATAAGGTTACTAGCTTTCTTATGACTGACTCCTCGCGTGACGCACTGCGAACATCCCTGTTTTACGGGGTTTTATCCATTCTCTGGTTCGTCGTGAGCGATCACTGGCTACCCGCTTTGATCGAAAATCCGGCTCGATTGAAGTTTGCCCAACAGATGAGTGGTTACGTCTGGGTGGCGGTCAGCGCCATTTTTATCTTCGTGGCTCGTAGCCAGTTACTGCGTTTCATGGGCATCGAACTCACGCTGCGCCGACAACGCGAGGACCATGAGCGACTGCGCCTGGCGGCCGCTGTTTTCGACAGCACACTGGAAGGCGTGGTGGTCACCGATGGCGATGGGAAAATCGTCCACGTCAATCGTGCCTTTATGGAGATTACTGGCTACCCGTTAGACGAAGTGCTGGGCGCCAACCCGAGCAAATTCAAATCCGGCCGTCATGGCCCGGAGTTTTATCGGCAGATGTATCGCTCGATCTTCAGCGCCGGGCAGTGGAGCGGCGAAATCTGGAACCGGCGTAAAAGCGGTGAGGTTTATCCGCAATGGCAAAGTATTCGTAGCGTGAAAAGCGACAGCGGCGAGATAAAAAACTTCGTTGCGGTCTTTTCCGACATCACTGCCATCAAGCGTTCCGAGCAGGACTTGTTACAGCTCGCTCATTACGATCCCCTGACGAATTTGCCCAACCGTCTGCTGTTCATTGACCGCACGACCCAGGCGCTGAGCTATGCCCGTTCCAGCAAGCGCGGCTGTGCGCTGTTGTTGATCGACCTGGATCATTTCAAGAACATCAATGACAGCCTCGGGCATAACGTCGGTGATGACGTGCTTAAAGCGGTCGCCGAGCGGCTCAGGTCTTTGTTCGATAACGACATGACGCTTGCAAGGCTGGGCGGCGACGAGTTTGCACTGCTGATCGAGAATTGCCAGCAAGTGGTACAGGTGGCCGGGTATGCCCAGCGGATTCTGGAAGGCTTCAAAACCCCGTTCGTACTGGAAAACCGACAGCTGTTCATCAGCGCAAGCGTCGGTATCAGTTTGTTCCCTGAGGACGCAGCCAGTCCCGCACAACTGCTGCGCAACGCAGACTCGGCGCTGTTCAAAGCCAAAGGTGATGGTCGCGAGACCTATGCTCTCTATACCGAAGAGCTGACCGCCCACGCCCAGCAGCGGGTGCATCTGGCCAGCGAGTTGCGTGGTGCCATTGAGCGAAATGAGCTGCGGGTGTTCTATCAGCCGATTCACAACCTGCACAACAGCCGCATCCTGGGCGTCGAAGCACTGGTGCGATGGGAGCATCCGGAGCGGGGGCTGGTGTCACCCGGGGAGTTCATCCCCATCGCCGAGCAGAGTGGCTTGATTGCCGAGCTGGATGCGTGGGTGTTGAACACGTCCTGCCAGCAGATGTGCGCCTGGCTGGCAGCGGGCGTGGATATTTCCTTTGTGGCCGTCAACATCTCCAGCCGGCTGTTTGCCAGCGGTCATCTGGTTGAGCGGGTGGCAAAGGTGTTGAGTGACACCGGGCTGAACCCCGCGCATCTGGAGCTGGAAGTGACCGAAAGCGCGGTCATGGATGACCCGGATCAAGCCATCGAGCAGATGCACCGGCTGCGCGAATTGGGGCTGAGTCTGGCCATCGACGATTTCGGCACGGGTTATTCATCCCTGCTGCGCCTCAAGCGCATGCCGGTGCAGAAGCTGAAAATCGATCAGGGCTTCGTTGCCGGGCTGCCCGGCGATGAAGACGACATTGCTATCGTGCGAGTGATCATTTCCCTCGCGCAAAGCATGGGCATGCGGGTGCTGGCTGAAGGCATCGAGACGGTGGATCAGGCGTCGTTCCTGCTGGCCAACAATTGCCCGATGGGCCAGGGCTACTGGTTCGCACGGCCAATGCCGGCTGAGCAGATTGACTGGGCGCATGCGCCGGGGTTTTAGCCAATCGAAGTGGCAGTTCCGTGCAGCTGCCTGCTAACCACAGAAATGAAAACACCCTGTAGGAGCTCACGAGCACTGCGAGGTAGCGATTGCGGTCAGCCTGACACACCGCCATCGCGGCCTCGCGGTGCTCGTGCGCTCCTACAACTCCTCCGTTGACTCGATACAGCGCGTTGCGATGTGCTTCGGGGCAGCGCCTGTGGCGTAAATTCACTTTGGTTATATGTAGATTCTTAAATAGTATTTTTAAGAATATCCGCACGTCTCTAAGATTGCCTCTATGCCATTAGCAGATTCACGCGGTCGCGGCTGCAGGCCAATCAATTTCAAGGAGTTCGATCATGAGTGCATCTCTGCGTAGCGTTGACGGTCAGGACGAAGCAGCGATTCTGCGCGAGATTCAGAGTGCGCTTCGCGATCTGCGTTTCGGGGCCGTTGAAATCACCGTGCACAACGCGCAGGTCGTGCAGATCGAACGCAAGGAAAAGTTTCGTTTGCAGAATCCGGGTAACAAACCGAGCTGATTCACCTCGATCCTTGTAGGAGCTGCCGAAGGCTGCGAATGGCCTTCAGATCTGTTCGCAGCCTTCGGCAGCTCCTACAGAAAAGCTTCAAACCAAAAATTAGAAAAAGCCAACAACACCACCAGATTTCCAGGAGCTTGACCCATGTCCATTCGCCGTTATGCGCTGGCCGCACTTGCCAGTGCCGTATTTGCCGGTTCTGCAGTTGCAAAGGATTACGAGCTGTTGAACGTCTCGTATGACCCCACTCGTGAGCTGTATCAGGAATACAACGCTGAGTTCGTCAACTTCTGGAAAAAGTCCCATCCGGACGACAAGGTTGATATCAAGCAATCCCACGGTGGTTCAGGCAAGCAAGCGCGTTCAGTCATTGATGGTCTGCGCGCTGACGTCGTGACGCTGGCACTGGCTGGCGACATCGATGAAGTCGCCAAGCTCGGCAAAAGCCTGCCGGAGAACTGGCAGACCCGCCTTCCGGACGCGAGCACGCCTTACACGTCCACCATCGTTTTCCTGGTGCGTAAAGGCAACCCGAAAGGCATCAAGGACTGGGGCGATCTGACCAAGCAAGGCGTTTCTGTCATCACGCCTAACCCGAAGACCTCCGGCGGCGCTCGCTGGAACTTCCTGGCGGCCTACGGCTATGGCCTGAAAACCGGTGGCAGTGAAGCCAAAGCCAACGAATACGTGAAAGAGCTGTTCAAGCACGTGCCGATTCTTGACACCGGCGCTCGCGGTTCGACCATTACCTTCGTTAACAACGGTCAAGGCGACGTGCTGTTGGCTTGGGAAAACGAAGCGTTCCTGGCGCTGAAAGAAGACGGCGGCGCGGACAAGTTCGACATCGTCGTACCTTCGCTGTCGATTCTGGCTGAGCCACCTGTGGCTGTTGTCGACAAGAACGCCGAGAAGAAAGGCAACACCGAAATCGCGACGGCTTACCTGAAGCACCTGTATAGCAAGGAAGGTCAGGAAATCGCAGCGAAGAACTTCTACCGTCCACGTGACGCGGAAGTCGCAGCCAAGTACGAGAAACAGTTCCCGAAACTGGATCTGCTGACTATCGACAAAGACTTCGGCGGGTGGAAAACTGCGCAGCCGAAATTCTTTAATGACGGCGGCATTTTCGATCAGATTTACACGCCTCAGTAACACAGGCTCTGTAGGAGCGCGCTTGCCCGCGATGAGGCCATCCAATCAGACACATTTTTGGTGGTCGTCAGATTTTTCGCGGGCAAGCGCGCTCCTGCAGCAGCTATTCGCTGACTGCTGAACTATAGGACCCGCACTCGTTTGCGGGTTCCGTGTGTTAACCAAGGACTTCTATGTCACGTCGCATTTCTCCCGTCATACCCGGCTTCGGGCTGACGCTGGGTTACACCGTGGTGTACCTCAGTCTGATTGTGCTAATTCCGCTGGCGGCCATGTTCATCCACGCCGCGCAGCTGACCTGGGATCAATTCTGGGCAATCATCACCGCACCACGCGTGCTGGCAGCTCTGAAACTGAGCTTCAGCGCAGCGTTCTATGCCGCAGTCATCAATGGCGTGATCGGTGTTCTGCTGGCCTGGGTGTTGGTGCGTTACACCTTCCCGGGCCGCAAGATCATTGATGCAATGATCGACCTGCCATTCGCCTTGCCCACCGCTGTTGCCGGTATCGCCTTGACCGCGCTTTACGCACCCAACGGTCTGGTCGGGCAATTCGCTGCTGATCTCGGCTTCAAGATCGCCTACACGCCGCTGGGTATAACCCTTGCGCTGACCTTCGTTACGTTGCCCTTTGTGGTGCGTACGGTGCAGCCGGTGCTGGCCGATATTCCCCGTGAAGTCGAAGAGGCTGCCGCCTGTCTTGGCGCGCGTCCGCTGCAAGTGTTCCGTCATATTCTCGTTCCGGCCTTGTTGCCTGCCTGGCTGACCGGTTTCGCGTTGGCGTTTGCCCGGGGCGTGGGCGAGTACGGTTCGGTGATTTTCATTGCGGGCAACATGCCGATGAAAACCGAGATCCTGCCGCTGCTGATCATGGTCAAGCTCGACCAGTACGATTACACCGGCGCGACAGCGATCGGCGTGATGATGCTGGTGGTTTCCTTCGTTCTGTTGCTGCTGATCAACTTGCTGCAGCGGCGTATCGAAACCCCATCCTGAGGAGGCGCAGAACATGTCCCATTCATCTGTTTCAGCCGCCGCCTCCGCCAACGCTGCCCGCCGTGGCAGCGCGGTGTCGCGCCGGATTCTGATCATCCTGTGCTGGTTGGTGTTTCTACTGTTCCTGGGCTTGCCGCTGTTTATCGTGGTGTCCCAAGGTTTGAAAAACGGCCTCGGCGCGTTTTTCACGGCGATCCTTGAACCCGACGCGCTGTCAGCCCTCAAGCTGACCGTGATCGCGGTGGTCATATCGGTCCCGCTCAATCTGGTTTTCGGCGTCAGCGCTGCCTGGTGTGTGAGCAAGTACTCGTTCCGGGGCAAAAGCATCCTGGTGACGTTGATCGACCTGCCGTTCTCGGTCTCGCCGGTCATCGCCGGTCTGGTCTACGTATTGATGTTCGGTGCTCAAGGTTTCTTCGGCCCATGGCTGCAGGATCATGACATCCAGATCGTGTTCGCCTTGCCGGGCATTATTCTGGCGACCATCTTCGTCACCGTGCCGTTCGTGGCCCGTGAGCTGATCCCGCTGATGCAGGAGCAGGGCACTCAGGAAGAAGAAGCGGCCCGTCTGCTCGGCGCCAATGGCTGGCAAATGTTCTGGTACGTGACGGTGCCGAATATCAAATGGGGCCTGATCTACGGTGTGGTGCTGTGTACCGCCCGGGCCATGGGTGAGTTCGGGGCGGTGTCTGTGGTCTCCGGGCACATTCGCGGCGTCACCAATACCCTGCCGCTTCACGTCGAAATTCTCTACAACGAGTACAACCACGTTGCAGCCTTTGCCGTGGCGAGCCTGTTGCTGATCCTTGCGCTGTTTATCCTGCTGCTCAAGCAGTGGAGCGAAGCGCGCATTAACCGTCTGCGCCAAAGTGCGGCGGAGGAATAATTCATGTCAATCGAAGTCCGTAATGTCAGCAAGAACTTCAATGCCTTCAAAGCCCTGAGCAGCATCAATCTGGATATCCAGAGTGGCGAGCTGGTGGCGTTGCTAGGCCCGTCCGGTTGCGGCAAGACCACCTTGCTGCGGATTATTGCCGGTCTGGAAACACCCGATGACGGCAGTATCGTGTTCCACGGTGAAGACGTGTCCGGCCATGATGTACGTGATCGCAACGTCGGTTTTGTGTTCCAGCACTACGCGCTGTTCCGTCACATGACCGTGTTCGACAACGTTGCATTTGGTCTGCGCATGAAACCCAAGAATCAGCGCCCGAATGAAAGCCAGATCGCGGTCAAGGTTCATGAACTGCTGAATATGGTCCAGCTGGACTGGCTGGCTGATCGCTATCCGGAGCAGTTGTCCGGTGGACAGCGTCAGCGTATCGCCCTGGCCCGCGCACTGGCGGTAGAGCCTAAAGTGCTGCTGCTGGATGAGCCGTTTGGTGCGCTGGATGCCAAGGTGCGTAAAGAGCTGCGTCGCTGGTTGGCGCGTCTGCACGAAGACATCAACCTGACCTCGGTTTTCGTAACACACGACCAGGAAGAAGCCATGGAAGTGGCTGATCGCATTGTGGTTATGAACAAAGGGGTAATCGAGCAGATTGGTTCGCCGGGCGAGGTTTACGAAAACCCGGCCAGCGATTTCGTTTACCACTTCCTGGGCGACTCCAACCGCCTGCATGTAGGCGAAGAGCAGGTGCTGTTCCGTCCGCATGAAGTGTCGCTGTCACGTTCGGAGCTTGAAGACCACCATGCGGCTGAAGTGCGCGACATCCGTCCACTGGGCGCGACCACCCGGATCACCCTGAAGGTCGAAGGCCAGAGCGAACTGATCGAAGCCGAAGTGGTGAAAGACCACGACAGCCTGACCGGCCTGGCGCGGGGCGAAACGCTGTTCTTCAAGCCGAAGGTCTGGCAGAAGGTTGCGCATATTTAAAGCCTGCCGAAACATTTATGTGGGAGCGAGGCTTGCCCGCGATAAGGTCGGTACGGTATTTGAGACCGAGTTGATCTTATCGCGGGCAAGCCTCGCTCCCACACAGTCTGCACAGGTTCTATGCAATTCCACCGAATGGCGCGATGCCGTCGGATTGGATTTGCCTTCACACCACCGGCTTCAAATCCCGCTTGCGCACGGGCCCTGATCTTTCTTCAATCGCATGCTGCAACGGCTTGCGCAGCCCCATCAGAAAAGCCAGTTCCGCCACTACAAACAACGGCCCGATAATCAGCCCGCTGATGTCATCGATAAATGCCGGTTTGCGGCCTTCGTAATAATGGCCGACGAACTGAATGATCCAGCCCACCACAAACAAAGCCACTCCGGCGCTGAGCCAGACCATGGTCGCCTGTTGCGCGAGGACGGCGCCTGCCCACAGGCAAAGGCCCAGCAGCACGCCCATCAACACGCCGAACTGCCGGTCAAGGCGTAAATAGAAGATCACCGAGGCTGCCGCGACCACGGCTGCCGGGGAGAGCCAAAAACCGCCCATTATCCAGCCCGGGCGAGACAGCAGCACCGTGACGGCGACGACGATCAGTGGAATTCCTACAAAGTGTGTCGCGATATTCCGCGAGTCGCGGTGGTAGGCCGCGTATTGACTGAGGTGGTCGGTGAGGGTTTTCATTATTATTCCTCTTTGAGCGATAAACGATTCTGCTACGGTTTCGTTTTTAACGCGATGTGATCAGCAGTAACAGGGAGCAATACATGACAAATGGAGCTGGATGGCGCTCGCGATTAATGAACGACCCATGGTTCAGTCATCTGCCTGCCGCCTTGCAGGATAGCTTGTTGGACGCTGCTCGCCAGACGCGCAAGACACCGGGTAAATTCCTGTTCGAAAAAGGGGACGAGCCTTGTGGGCTGTATGCGCTGGTAGAAGGTTCTGTTCGCTTCGGCGGTGCTGCCGATCAACGTCTGGTGCCGCGTCTTGAGCGCATCCGCATGCCTTACTGGTTCGGTGAAGTCTCGTTGTTCGACGGCATGCCTCGTCGATTTGATGTCTACTCCATGGAACAGAGCATCTTTCTTCACGTTTCACAGCCAGTGGTCAACGAACTGCTGGAGAAAAACCCTGCTCACTGGCGCCCTCTCGCTGACCTGCTCAGTCAGAAAATGGGCATCAACCTGCTGCGCCCGGAGCGCATAAAATTGCTGCCCGCCAAGGCTCGCGTGGCTTGGCGTTTGTTGATGCTGGCTGAAGGTTATGGTCACCTCAGTCATGCGCGACGTTTGATGAGCTTTGCCGAAATTGATGCGCAGCGCACCGCGGACCTCTCGCCACAAGAGCTGCTTGAAGTATTGCAGGACCTGCATCAACGCAAGATTCTGCGTCTGGTGGACGAGCAGGTGGAAATCTTCGATGTGGTCAAATTACGTAAAGCGGCCAACGCCCTGCGCGCCAAATCGTTATGCTGAAGGCCTGAACAATCGAGGTGATGCATGCGGCTGCTGTTAGTGGAATACGATGCCAGCACGGCGAACGAGCTGGCCGAAGGCTTTGCCGAGTCGGGTTTTACCCTGGACGTGGCGCTCAACGGCCTGGACGGTCGCCATTTCGTTGAAGAGCAACACTACGACCTGATCATTCTCGACGTCATGCTGCCCGGCCTCAATGGCTGGCAACTGTTGCAACTGATCCGTCAGCGCGGCGAAACGCCGGTGTTGTTCCTGACCGCTCCGGATGCCATCGAAGACCGTCTGCGCGGTCTGGAGCTTGGCGTTGATGACTACCTGCTCAAGCCCTTCAGTTACGAAGACTTGCTGGCCCGCGTGCACAAGTTGCTGCGTCGTGGCCCGACAGGCGACGCGGCGAGCATCAGCATTGCTGATCTGGAAATAGACATGACCTTGCAGCGTGTCAGCCGCGGCGGCCAGCGGATTTCCATGGGGGAGAGGGAGTTTGCCTTGTTGCAGCTACTTGCGAGCCGCCAGGGCGAAGTCCTTACCCGCAAGCAAATCGCGGCAGAGATTTATGATGACGATCCTCGTCCGGTTACCGTCGCCCTCCAGCGCCTGCGCTCCAAAATCGACGAACGCTACCTGCCCAAGCTGATTCACGCGGTGGGCGATGACGGCTATCAACTGGCGTTGCTGGACGATGAGGCCTTTGATTTGCGGTGAGGCACTCCTGATTATCTGACTGGAACGCGGTCCTGTGGCAGATCCTGTGTTTGCACTGCGAGCTGATCCAGGTGGGAGCGAATTCATTCGCGAAGAGACCGGTACATCCTCAGCTTATGTATCTCTAGAAATACTGCCTTCCCGAATGAATTCGGTCCCACGGATTCATTATCAATTTGAGATAAAGGCCAGCCTGTGGGAGCGCGTCTTTCACGCAAGCATTCATGGGATCGGACTGTTAACGTCGTCTATCTGTAACAAATCTTGAGTACCTTCAACCGTGCCCACTGATGGCGGGCACGCATATAGCAGTTTTTATCGGGGTTGTTCCTTAGGCAGGGGACAATCCCTTTTTTTTGCTTTGCATATTCTTTTTGGTTATTGGTTGATAGCTTCTTATTCCTTAACGAATATATGTCGCCTCCTTATACTGCGCTCAATGAATGCACCCCTGCAGGAGGCTGACCCCATGCATAACGAGTCGATCCGCTATTTGATCGTGCCAGGCTGGCAAGGGTCAGGCGATGAGCATTGGCAAACCCATTGGCAGAACAGCCTGCCAAACAGCACGCGCGTTGAACAAGCCGATTGGCTCAAGCCGCGTCGCGAAGACTGGGTGGGCGAGTTGCAACGCAGTATCGCAGCCGACAGTACGCCCGTGATTCTGATTGCTCACAGCCTAGGGTGCATCACCGTTGCGCATTGGGCGCGACTGGCTCCGCTGGAGTCGCTGCGTCAGGTGCAGGGCGCTTTGCTGGTCGCGCCTGCTGACGTCGAGCGGCCTGCCTGCTCGCCTGCGTTGCGTAACTTCGCGCCAATCCCGAAGGACCTGCTGCCATTCCCGACTCAGATCGTTACATCGGATAACGACGCGGCGGTCAGCACTCAGCGCGCCCTTGAGATGGCGCGCGATTGGGGCGCCGAAACCGGCATTCTCAGCCAGGCCGGGCATATCAATACCAAGTCAGGACATCGCCGCTGGGAACAAGGCTTCGCTTACCTGTACCGCCTGCAGAGCCGAATGGAACAACACGCACGGCGTCGCGCATGAGCTTACGCAGCGCGAGACGTATCGCGCTTGCCTCACCGATCCACTTTGTTTTTTAACGCTTGAGCCGTCGCAAGGCTCGGGCGGGAGTCTGCCATGAGCCTTAACGAAACCTTCGGTCAGCCGTTGTTGACCTTCCCCGATGCCGAAAAAAGCCCGCTTAGCATTCGCGCCAAGGCGTTGGTGTTCATTGATCCGCGTTCGCGCCAACTACGTGAAGAAATGGAGCAACTGGCACCTCGCGCTTTGCCAGTGCTGATTCGTGGCGAGTCCGGCACCGGTAAAGAACTGCTGGCGCGGCACATACATCGCGGCAGCGACCGCACGGGTTTGTTCGTCTCGGTCAACTGCGGCGCGATCAGCCCGACCTATGCCGACGCCGAACTGTTTGGCTATGCCGCCGGTGCCCACAGTGGTTCGGCCAGCAGCCGCGCAGGGTGGTTTGGTTCAGCCAATGGCGGCACGCTCTATCTGGATGAGATAGGTGACCTGCCGTTACCAATCCAGATCAAGCTGCTGGCCGCTCTGGAAAATCACGAAGTCACCCGCGTCGGTGCGCAACAACCCAGCCCGGTAGACGTGCGGCTGGTCGCCGCCACCAGCATCGATCTGGCTCAGGCCGTTGCTGCTGGCAAATTCCACGAGCGGCTTTTTCACTACCTCAGCGAAGGCCACCTGGAACTGCCGCCTTTGCGCGAGCAGCCGGGCAACATTCTGCCACTGGCCGAGTATTTCCTCGGCATCTATAGCCAGCGCCTGAATCTGGCCGTGCCGCTGATCAGCGACGCAGCGCAGCAAGTACTGGAAGCCCATCACTGGTCAGGTAACACCCGTGAGCTGGAGAACGTCATCCACTTTGCGCTGCTGGTCAGCAGTGGCGACGAAATCTTGCCGGAGCACCTGAACCTGCCTGCCAGCGTCGACCCGCTTGTGCAAGTGGAGCAGCTTGTAGGAAAGCTTCTCCTTGACGCAAAGGTTGAGCAACTCTTTGCACTGCGACGGGTGCTCGAAACGGTTGATTCCCGGTTGAACGAACTCACTCGCTAACCCACAACCCCCGTTTTTTCAGCGCTGCACCCTTGGCAAGGGTGCGGCGTTTTTTTTGTGGGCGAAAAATCGATTATGAGTTGTCTGTCACTAGTAATGGATGGGTCCTACATTGTGTGGCGCTTTATTCCCGGTCCAGGGTTGTTATATAGCCATTGAAGTTGCAGTAATTGCCGCTTTGGAGGTGCTGTTTATTACTTTCTATTTCGTACGCTAGACACTAAAAATTATTTAAATCAGTCTGGTGTTGAAGAGCTGTCTAGTTGCTCTTTTCTCGTGCCGGACTCCAGTTGATGTTGTTAGCTTTAACGCTGGAGTCGTTGGTGTTGATTATAAATTCAAGAAGTTCCCTTTATAGGGTCTACAAGGAGTTCTCATGACTGAAAGATGGGTTTCATTGGAAACATTTAAGGTCGTCAGCGCAGCTGGTGGAGGGCGTTTGTTTTGGAACGGTCTCCAGGCTGTAAAGTTACGAGTCGCTATCAAAGCCCTTGACGTAAATCTGGAACCGGTTGCTTTGACTCAGACAGAGTTAGACTCCATCAAGTTAGTCAATCATCATGGCGGGGCGGCGATACATTATCAAATTCCATTACCAGGCCTGCCCAGGCCGGTTAGCTCGCAACACGGCTGGGATTGGTCTCATGTCAATCCCTACGGTTACGACTATGTTCCTACCTCCTCGCAACAGCTGGCGAATGAAGAGGCCTCGGTAAAGGATAGATATACATATTATGTAGATCTGTTCGTTCGTACTGTTCGCCAAGAACCGTTAACCGTGAGCCTTACCGTTAATCGCGACGATGGTGAGCAGTTTGATTCGCGGGGGCTTATCGAGGGCGATATGACTATCACGCCGCTTCGTCCAACGACTTACACCGTGGATAAGTACAGGTTCGAGGTTGTTCATACGATGGAGTTGGGGCAGTGGGGGAAGCTGGATTATATCCCTCTCGTGCTTAATGATAATGGTGTGAACATCGAATTTAGAAGCATCAGTGTCTCACCCGTTGGCGTTGGATATCATGCAGGTAGCAGCACCGTAACCCGCGTGGGCATGGTCTCGGGCTACATGGGGCCTGGGATCAACTCGATTATATATCCCTCTCCGCGTCCGCCGGGTGCACCGGCATCTGTTACCGGTATAACACCCGTCAGAGGCCAGCCTGCATTGATTACATTTAGGGATCGCTGGCTTTCTCCTGGAAAAGTAAAGAATGCGACGATCACCGCCATCGATATGTATGGTAACTCTCATGTTCTTCGGTTTCGTATTGTAAACCCAGAGCGTGTGGATGGTCGTTTAGAACTGTATTGAGTTTTAGGCGCGCCCCGTGAACTGGGCGCGCCGCATGTTTTGTTAATCGATAGGCAATAATTATAAGGTAGGCCTCACGTGTATTCTAATGCGTATAATTTTCTAAGCTTTATCAGTGCTGGAGTTGACCCCAGAACAGGCACGTACAGTTGCAATTTGTCGTTGTCTAACTTACTGGCTAATTCATTAAGCGGTCCCTCACTTCCGGTGTCCATTTCTTTCAATGGGCTCAGCAACGCTAACCTGGGCTTTGGTACAGGATGGTCGATGCCCTTTACCCGATATAGCCGTACCACACGGCAACTGAATGTGTTTAACGGCGCAACCTATCTTGCCAATACAGCACCAGGCCAATTCGTCATCGCTGACAAAAAAGTTCAAGATTTGAAAACCAGTCGTGTCGGTGATGAATTGATTATCGAGCACAAATCAGGCGTCGTAGAGATATTGTCTAACCCGGCGCTTAACTGGGATGAGTGGATTGTTTCTAAACTCTATTCTCCGGAAGGTCGGGTTTTAAATTTCTCATACCGTGTCGTCGGCGGCCGGCGGATGCTGCGTGAGATTCGAGATGAAAGCCAGACGTTATTAACTGTCGATGTGCTTGACGGTTCATCGAGAGTCTCCAGTATCTCCCTATGGCCTGACAGCCCAACGGACAAGTTGGTGTTTACTCTTCAGATTCAGAATAACGAGCTTACCAAAATCACCCTGCCGCTGGAAAATGATAAAGCAGCGTCATGGCGTTTCACTTATCAACCTGTTGGTGGCCTGCGGCTAATCAGCAGGCTCGAGTTGCCCACTGGGGGCGCTGAGCAAATTACTTATAGGGCTATGGAGTTTCGGTTGCCTGCCGGAGCCCCGGTCAGGACTTTACCTGCGGTAGCCTCTCACGTCACTTATCCCCGCTCTAACCAGCCCGTGATAACCAGAAACTATAGTTACTCCAGCCGTAATTATCTGGGTAATGGGTCCAGCGCTCCTTGGCGAAATGACGGCGATAACCTTTATCGGGCGCCGGGTAATTACGAGTACGAGGTTAACGAACACCTGATGTTGGGGGTCGGATCCGCTGCGCGTGTTGTGCGCAGAACCAAGCGTGTCTACAACCGCTTTCATTTGCAGGTTGAGGAGACGGTCAATCAAAACGGCAAAACCGTGCGCACCCTTACCGAATATCACGCAAGGACAGGTGAGAGCTTTGAGAATCAACCCGGAAATTTCCAATTGCCCGCAAAGGTTGAGGTGTCCTGGTTTGATACTGCTAAACCCGATGTCATCCGCAAGGAAACCACGCTGACTGACTACGATGAAATGGGCAACATCCGCAGAAAAGAGTCGCCATCCGGGATTACAGAGGTTTTCAAGTATTACCCTGTAGGGGCATCCGACGGATGCCCGGCAGATACGTTCGCAAGAGAGCGCTGGCTCAAGTCCAAAACCCTGATACCCGCACCTGATTGTGCCCCCGCTCCCACGCTTGTCACGCAATACCGCTACACCGAACTCCCATCAGCCAGCCCCGAGCGGGGAAGCTTTTTGACACTGGAGCAAGAGTCGTTATTCCAGGGCGGTCAAGTAACGCCACTGGTGACCATCGCCCGACACTACGAAGCCGACCCCAAAAGCAAATTCCTGGGTCGCGTCAAGCGCAGGATCGAGACGGTTGAAGGCAGCAGTACGATTACGGAATATCGCTATGAGTTAAAGGGCGGCACTCTGTGTACGCAAACTACCTTGATGGCCAAGGATCGCACTGTCAGTACCCAATCCGTTTGGCAAAACGTTTTGACCGGGGCAGAAGTAAAAGTAGTCGAACAGATGGGCGTTGCCCTGGATACGATCTATGACCGGTTCGGGCGCAAAACCTCTGAAATGCTGGCACCTGAAACCCCCGGCCAGGTTTCCAGAACGCACAGCTACCAGTTGGCAAACACGTTGGCTGACGAGGTATCCACCCTCACCACAGCTCCCAACGGTGCTCAAACGCTGACACGGCTTGACGGGTTGAATCGAAAAATTGCCGTTGAGGTTCAGGACGTCGACGCTGTCGGTCAACCCATGCGTGCCGTTTACAGCGCTAACTACGATGGACTTGGCCAGTTGGCTGAAGAAACCAGCACTGACTGGCTCGACGGCGAAGCTGTTCAATTGAAGACCCGTTACACCTATGACGATTGGGGTAATCGCGTCTCGACCATCGGCCCGGATGGAGTCATCAGTCACGATCGACTCGATCCAGTCACGCTCGTCCAGACTCAGGGTATTGATCAGGCTGGTAAAACGGTCATCACCAAAAACTTGTTTGGTAAAAACGACACGGTCGAACGCTTTGATCGCAAAGGTGTTTCGTGTGGCGCCACAGAGTATCTCTACGATGGCCTCGGGCGATGTGTTCAGCAAATAGATCCTCAAGGACGTACGACCAGGTTTGTGTATGACTTTGCTGATCGCCTGGTTATCACGCAATTGCCCGATGGCACACGGATCAAAAAAGCATTCTTGCGACGTAGTACGGAAGACCTGGCGACCCACATCTGGATCAATGAATATCTGGCAGGCGAGCGCACCTACGACGGCCTGTTGCGAGTGACCAGCATCACGGTCGGTGGACGCACTGAAATCTTCACATACGTGGGTGCTCAGCCAAACCCGGCTACGCATGTCAAAGCCAGCGGTAAAGTCATTTCCTATCAATATGACCCGTCACTGAATAATCAGATGACTGAGCGCAGCGTTGCCGGTGACAGCAATCTCGCCGCCAGCTTCCGCTACGACAATGCTCACGCGAAATTGATTCAGGCCTCCTGCCCGGGTAACGAGCAGCAGCGCATTTACCTGCCGTCCGGCAAGCTGCAAAACGACCAGATAACTGAAGCTCAGGGCACACTGGATGCCACGCATCGCACCTCGCTTAAAGGCTTGCCACTGGAATATGTAGATGCAGCGGGCGTTAAACAGATCACCCACTATGACGCGCTGTGTCGGATTGCCAAGGTCGTGAGGGGGGCTGTCACAGCGGACTACAGCTATGACTCATTCGGGCGTGTCAGCAAAATCGAAACGGTCGACAGCCAAAGTAAACGCACACTTGTCACGCAGCTTGAATACGACGACTTTGGCCGTGAGGTGCGTCGGGTGCTGACGGTTGACTCCAGTCAGCCGGAAGAACTGTCCCAACAATTCGACAATAAAGACAAGCTCGTCAGACGCATCTTGCAGCGCGGAAGCACCGTGCTGCGTGATGAGCAATTTGCCTATGACTCTCGCGGTCGTCTGGAACACTACGAGTGCACCGGCCTGCATTTACCGGTGGATGCGGCGGGTAAAGAGATTCTTGTACAGGACTACCTGTTCGACGAACTGGATAACGTCCGCCAGTTGAAAACCGTGTTCACAGGTGGCGAGAACATCGCTACTTATGAATATGAAAACTTCGACAAAACCCAATTAAGCCGCGTTCGCCATAGCCATCCGGACTATGCCGGGCAACAGGCCAAATTTTCTTACGACCGAGACGGTAACCAGCTCAATGATGAGCGCGGTCGTAGCCTGAGCTATGACGGCCTGGGCCGTCTGGAATCGGTCTCGGAGGCACAAGCATGAATCAGTTGATCAGTTATCGCTACGACGCCCTGGATCGCTTGATTGGCGTAGAGCCAGCGGGCGCTCCCGCCAGTACGCGAGTTTATCGGGATGGCCGCATTGCCACGCAATTGGAGGGCGCAAAGCAGCATAGCCTGATGGAGTCGGGTGGCCATGTTTTGGCGCAGTCGACCCACTCAGGTAGCACGGTAGTCAACAGCCTGCTGGGCTGCGATCAGCAGGGCAGCGTTTTGCAGTCAGTCACGGGCAATCAGATAAAGCGCAGTGTCTACACCCCTTATGGCGGCAGTGCCGTCGAAGGCGGGCTGCAAAGCTTGCTGGGCTTTAACGGTGAGCAACCCGACCCGGTGACCGGTTGCTATTTGCTGGGCAATGGTTATCGGGCTTACAACCCGGTGCTGATGCGGTTTCATAGCCCCGACACGATGAGCCCATTTGATTCAGGGGGCATAAACCCTTATGCCTATTGTGTGGGCGATCCGGTCAACATGACTGACCCCACTGGGCACTTCTCTTTCAAGAGTTTGTTTAAAGCCTTTGTGGGCATCGCGATCTCCGTTGCCGCCATCGCTCTCACTGCCGCGACACTTGGAGCCAGTGCACCGTTGACCGGGCCGGTGATATTCATGGCGACGCTTAGTGTTGCTGCTGACGTTATCCAGATTACTGGCGAGCTGGTGTCTCTGGCTGCATCTGATTCCAAAGCTGGAGATATTTTAGGTTATGTGGGACTTGGCTTGGGGCTGGCAGGCCTTTCAGGTTCTTCAGTGGCGAGTTTTGCGGCCAGACGAGGTAGCCAAACTGCGGCGCGTTTTGTCAGTAAAGGAGCCGGTGCCGCTGCAACTGCGCGTCAAGGAGCGATTAGAGTGAATAACGCGAAGGCGATCCAAGGCTTTGGCGGCGCTGCACGACTGGGTAAAGGTGCAAGGAATACTGTAGCGCTCCAGAACCGTTTTCAGATGGCCACGAAGTTGTCCGGGTATCTGAACATCGCGGATTACTCATTTGAAGCTATCGACTTCATCGATGATCTGGCCGGCGGTAATAACGACCCCGCTGGCGCAGGTGATCCCCAGCGTTCCACCACCCTTGACTCATTCTTGCGCGGCGATCCGGAGCAAAGCGCTTCAGGGCTAGGGCAAACCAATATCAAACCAGGCGACTTCCTGACTGCTGATCAGGATCGGATGCAGGCGCTACGAGAGTTTTGATTTGTGCTCGACGGCTGGAGCGCTCCAGTCGGATAGCTACAAAAGGCATAACTACTTGATAAAAAAGTATTGTATTGGAATAAAAAATATCGGTAATGTCCGCTCCACGCCCCCGACCGCGCCAGCAGTCGGGGGCAACTCATTGAAGAGCTGTCGTACAGACCGACCTCGATTTTCTCTAAGGACATTGCATGAAAAAGACATTGCTGTTGACCGCTCTGGCGGCCGTATTTTCGGTAAGCGTGGCTCAAGCAGCCGAGAAACTGGTGGTCGGTGCTACGCCGGTTCCTCACGCGGAAATTCTCGAACTGATCAAGCCTGACCTCGCTAAAGAAGGCGTGGATCTGGAAATCAAAGTGTTCACCGACTACGTGCAGCCAAACGTACAACTCAATGAAAAGCGTCTGGACGCCAACTACTTCCAGACCAAGCCTTACCTCGATGGCTTCAACAAAGGCAAAGGCGCAACGCTGGTGACCGGTGTTGGCGTACACGTTGAACCGTTCGGTGGCTACTCCAACAAGTACAAGAACATCGCTGACCTGCCAGAAGGCGCAACCGTCGCCATCCCTAACGAAGGCAGCAACGCCGGTCGTGCCCTGCTGCTGTTGCAGAAAAATGGCCTGATCACACTGAAAAACCCGACCGACGCACTGGCGACTCCGAAAGACATCGCCACCAACCCGAAGAAGCTCAAGTTCCGCGAGCTGGAATCGGCCGTACTGCCACGCGCACTGGGCCAGGTTGATCTGGCGCTGATCAACACCAACTACGCGCTGGAAGCGAAGCTGAACCCGAAAAAAGACGCGTTGATCATCGAAGGCGCTGATTCGCCTTACGTGAACTTCCTGGTGACCCGTTCCGATAACGCTCACACCGACGCTATCGAGAAACTGTCCAAGGCCCTGACCAGCCAGAAAGTAAAAGACTTCATCAACAAGAAGTACGAAGGCGCGGTACTGCCAGCGTTCTGATTGCCAAGCTGAACACGAAATACCCAACGCCGACGCTGGCAACAGCGTCGGCGTTTTTGTGCGTGGGTTATCGCGCCGGGCACAAATCCCTGTGGGAGCGAGGCTTGCCCGCGATAAAGGCACCGCAGATATCAGGTCTACCGCGTTCAGCCTTATCGCGGGCAAGCCTCGCTTCCACAGGGATTGGCGCCAAACCCTGCGTCTCAAATACCCCTAGCTCAATCCGGACTATCCATATGCAATAACGATATTTAAATTTCGATTCTTATACCTATAAAGTCGTGGCTCATTACCACCAGTCTTCTGGAGTCCGAGCCATGTCGTCAGCGTCTCTCGCGTCATCACCCGTTCAAGCTGCATCTCAACAGTTTGAAGTGCGTCCGTTCGCCGCTAACGTGGGCGCAGAGATCCTCGGGCTCGACCTGTCCCGACCGCTGAATGACGCCGACTTCGCTCGCGTACATCGCGCGCATCTGGATTACCACGTCGTGGTGTTCCGCGATCAGCAGATCACCCCGCAACAGCAGATCGACTTCAGCCGCCGTTTTGGCGTGTTGCAGATCCACGTGCTCAAACAGTTCCTGCTCGCCAACCACCCGGAAATCCTCATCGTTTCCAACATTGTGGAAAACGGTCAGCCGCTGGGCCTGGGCGACGCGGGCAAGTATTGGCACTCCGATCTTTCCTACAAGGAGCTGCCAAGCCTCGGCTCGATGCTCTACGCGCAAGAACTGCCAAGCGAAGGTGGCGACACCTTGTTCGCCAACATGCACCTGGCCTGGGACACCTTGCCTGAGCATTTGCGCAAAGCTGTTGAAGGCCGCTCTGCCGTGCACAGCTACACCTCGCGCTACCGCGACGGGCACAACGCTCAAAACTGGCGGCCAACCCTGACTCCCGAGCAACTGGCGCAAGTCGTTGTGGTCAGCCATCCGATCGTGCGCACACACCCTGAAAACGGTCGCAAAGCATTGTTTGTCAGCGAAGGCTTCACCACGCATATCGTCGGTCTGCCGGAAGACGAGAGTCAGCAGATTCTCAACGAACTGTACGCGCACAGCGTTCGGCCAGAAGGGGTTTATCGCCACAAGTGGGCACCCAACGACATGGTCTTCTGGGACAACCGCTCGCTGATCCACCTGGCGGGCGGCACGCCTGACCATCTGCGTCGCCGCCTGCATCGCACGACCATCCAGGGCGATGCGCCGTTCTAATACCGGGAGCTTTTAATGACTGTTCTGCAAAGCCACACGGCTAGCGCAAATTCGCTTGCGCAACAGGTCGATCAGCCCGCTGCTGAAGCCCTGCTGCAAGTCCAGAATGTAAGCCTCGAATACCGCACGCCCGAGCGTGTGGTGCGGGCGACTCATCAAGTCAGCTTTGAAGTGGATCCGGCGGATCGCTTCGTATTGCTCGGCCCTTCGGGATGCGGCAAATCAACCTTGCTCAAGGCTGTGGCCGGTTTCATCAAACCCAGCGAAGGGCAGATTCGTCTGGCGGGTACTGAAGTGCATGAGCCGGGCCCGGACCGGATCGTGGTGTTCCAGGAGTTCGACCAACTGCCGCCCTGGAAAACCGTCATCGAAAACGTGATTTTCCCGCTGCTGGCCTCTCGCACGTTGAAGCGCAAGGAAGCACTGGAGCGCGCGCATTACTACCTGGCGAAAGTCGGTTTGAGCGCGTTCGCAGATGCTTATCCGCACACCTTGTCGGGTGGCATGAAAGCCCGTGTGGCGATTGCCCGCGCCTTGGCGATGCAACCGAAAATCCTGCTCATGGATGAGCCGTTCGCTGCTCTTGACGCTTTGACCCGTCGCAAGATGCAGGAAGAGCTGCTGGAGCTGTGGGAAGAAGTGCGCTTCACCCTGCTGTTCGTCACGCACTCCATTGAAGAAGCACTGGTTGTGGGCAACCGCATCCTTTTGCTGTCGCCGCATCCGGGCCGCGTTCGCGCTGAAATCAACAGCCATCAATACGACCTGAAAAGCCTCGGCGGCGTTGGTTTCCAGCACACCGCCCAGCGTATTCACCGGCTGCTCTTCGATGAAGGCGAAGAGCAGGCGGTCGACCGCGAGCTGAATTTCCAGGACATCCGGATCGCTTATTAACTTCTGCTTGCTGGCGCTGTTCCCTGTGGGAGCCGGGCTTGCCCGCGATAAGGCTGGATGCGGTTTATTTTAGATCGCGTGGACCTTATCGCGGGCAAGCCCAGCTCCCACAGGAGAACAGGGCCAGCAGATACCAAGAGAACACACCCATGAGCCTGTCCCCCCCAATCCGTGAAGAATACGAAGTCACGCTGGAGCCTTTCACACAGGAAGACCTGGCCCGTGACATCCCGTTGGTGCAACGCATCTGGCAAGTGAGCTGGGTGCGTAAAACTGTGATCCTGATCGTGCTGGCCATCCTTTGGGAAGTCGCCGCGCGGATTCAGAACAACGACCTGTTGCTGCCCAGCTTCCTGCAGACCGCTGCTGCTTTTTACGAAGGAATTCTGTCTGGCGAACTGATCAGCAAGGTCTGGATTTCCCTGACCGTGCTCATTCAGGGCTACCTGATTGGTATCGTCCTGGCCTTCGCCCTGACCACGCTGGCGGTATCGACGCAGTTGGGTCGGGACCTGCTCGGCACGTTGACCGCCATGTTCAACCCATTGCCTGCCATTGCGCTGCTGCCACTGGCACTGCTTTGGTTTGGGCTGGGGCAGAACAGCCTGATTTTCGTACTGGTGCACTCGGTGCTGTGGGCGCTGGCGCTCAATACTTATGCGGGCTTCTTGGGTGTCTCGGAAACCCAGCGCATGGCCGGTCGCAACTATGGCCTCAAGGGCTTGCGCTTTGTCTGGCACATCCTGATTCCTGCGGCACTGCCGTCAATTCTGGCAGGCCTGAAAATCGGCTGGGCGTTCGCCTGGCGGACCCTGATCGCGGCCGAACTGGTCTTCGGCGCATCGTCCGGCAAAGGCGGCCTGGGCTGGTACATCTTCCAGAACCGCAACGAGCTGTACACCGACAAAGTTTTTGCTGGCCTGGCTGCCGTCATCCTGATCGGCCTGCTGGTGGAAAACCTGCTGTTCGCCAACGTCGAGCGCCTGACCGTCAAGCGCTGGGGTATGCAGCGATAGATGAGTTGGAACATTGCTTCTGTGGGAGCTGGGCTTGCCCGCGATAAGGTCCACGCGATCTAAATTGAACCGCGTCCAGCCTTATCGCGAGCAAGCTCTGCTCCCACTGATATCAACAACATTTTTGATGTGGGGTTTCAAATGGTAATTCCTTTCAAGCGCTCAGCCATCATCGCGCTCGCCGCAACCATCGGCCTGCTCAGCGGCGGCGCACAGGCCGAAGGCAAGATCAGCATCGCTCAGCAATTCGGGATCGGTTACCTGATTCTGGACGTGGTCCGTGATCAAAAACTGATCGAAAAGCACGGTAAAGAGCAGGGCATCGACATCAAGGTCGACTGGAACAGCATTTCCGGCGCGACCGCCATGAACGAAGCGTTGCTGGCTGGCGCGCTGGACGTGGTGTCCGCAGGCGTACCGCCGATGCTGACCATCTGGGACCGCACCAAGGGCAAACAGAACGTCAAAGCCATCGCGTCGCTGGGCTCAATGCCCAATTACCTGCTGACCAACAACCCGAACGTGAAAACCCTCAAGGACTTCACCGACAAAGACCGCATCGCCGTGCCAGCCGCAGGCGTGGGTTTCCAGTCGCGCACCTTGCAGATCGAAACTGCCAAAGAGTTCGGTAACGAGAACTTCAAGAAATTCGACAACATCTCGGTAAGCCTGCCGCACCCGGACGCGACCTCTGCGTTGATCTCGGGCGGCTCCGAAATCAACTCGCACTTCTCCAGCCCGCCGTTCCAGTATCAGGCGCTGGAAAACAAGAACGTGCATAAAGTGCTGAGTTCGTACGACGTGCTGGGCGGTCAGGCAACGTTCAACGTGCTGTACACCACCGAGAAATTCCACGACGAAAACCCGAAAACCTACAAAGCGTTCTACGACGCACTGGCTGAAGCCGAGAAAATCATCAAGGCCGACAAGCCTGCTGCTGCCCAGACCTACATCCGCGTAGAGCAATCCAAGCTGGCACTGCCATTTGTAGAGAAGATTGTTTCCGATCCGGAAATCGACTTCACCATCACTCCGCAGCGCACCTTTATTTATGCTGAAAAACTGCAAGAGCTGGGCGTGCTGAAAAACAAGGCGGCGAGCTGGAAGGATTACTTCTTCGAAGAAGCCCATGGTGGTGCGGGTAGCTGATGGAATAGCACATCTACCGGTATGCGCTGATCCTGTGGGAGCTGGGCTTGCCCGCGATAAGAACACCTCGGTTTGCAGATACATCACCGATACCTTATCGCGGGCAAGCCCAGCTCCCACAAGGAAACTCGTTCCGGCTGGACAATTTTGTAACTTCAACTCACGAAAAACCCACCTTTGAAGGCCCTTTCCTGCGGCCGTTTCCCTTTCTTCTGTGCGAACTTTCCTAGAAAATCCTGAGCCCTTGCGCGTGCCAATTTCGGACACTAGGCTGCGTCCGTCACTGACTCATCAGTGATCGGGTTTAGCAGCCTGCTTCGTGAATTGACAGCGCAAGTACCGCGTTATGGCGGCTTTGCGTGGGGCATCTTCGGGTGCGCCGGTCTTGTTGATTCCACCGGTCTGCTAACCCGCGACAAAGCCGCCACCTTCTATTTGTTTAGCAGCGAACATTCGGTGGCTCCTTCAACACAAGGAATCAACGATGAAAAAATTAACACCAGATCCACCGCTGCCAACCCTTGAAGAATCGCTGCTCCATGTCAGCGACCTACTACGCTGCGCAGCCGCCACCGCCTATGAAACCGGCGACACACTCAACGGCCCCAAACGCGACCTGGCCTTCTCGGTCGTGCACCTGATCGCCATGGCCAAAGCCGAACTTGACCGCTCACTGGAACGCGTCGAACCCCGCTGAAGCCCGCATAACAACTCAATCCTGAGGCCGAACGCTATCTCTGTGGGAGCTGGGCTTGCCCGCGATACAGGCACCGCAGTTATCAGGTCAACCGCGTCCAGCCTTATCGCCGCCAAGCCCAGCTCCCACAAGTTCTGCGGATCCCGCGACACGCATGCACTCTGTGACAGTCGAGCTTGCTTGCGATACGAGCGCCACAGAGATCAGTCATGCCTATCTCCCACGTCTAGACCGCAAGCCCCGCTGTCTCAATCCGGCCAATGCCACGCCGGTGCATCCAGCATCCCTTGCCCGACGATCCCGGTTTGCCCCAACACCTTTTCAAGCTCGATCGCATTGCATTCCGGGCTTTGCTCCAGTGCGGCGATCAATCGGCTGGCATGGGATACCACCCAAACCTGACAGTGTTGCGAAGCTTTGATAATCAAACGCGCCAGCGCGGGCAGCAGGTCAGGGTGCAGGCTGGTTTCCGGTTCGTTGAGCACCATCATGGTGGGCGGTCGCGGGGTGAGCAGGGCGGCGATCAGCAGCAGGTAGCGCAGCGTGCCGTCGGACAATTCTGATGCCGACAACGGGCGCAACAAACCTTCCTGATAAAACTCCACCGCGAACAGCCCGCCGCGCACGACATTGATTTTCAGGCTGGCACCGGGGAAGGCATCACTGATGGCGGCATGAAGCGCCTCGGGCTCGCCGATTTCCAGAATGGTTTGCAGTGCTGCGGCCAGATCCCGGCCATCGTGATGCAGCACTGGCGTGCGCGTACCTAAATGCGCGCGGCGTGCCGGGGCTTCTGAGTCGGTGCGAAAGTGATCATAAAAGCGCCAGCCACGGATACTTTCCCGTAGGTGCAACACTTCGGGTGACGACCGCAGGCTGCCAATCTGATCGAACAGGCTGTCAAAGGTCGGCGTATGTTGCGCCAGAACGTCCCAGTTTCGACCGTCACGTGCTCGAATCATCGGGCCTGCACGGTCCACCAGCAGGCTTGCCGGCCGATAGACGTCCCCGGCCCAGATGCATTCGCGCTTTATCTCTGGATCAAGGGCAAACGCCGAGGGATTCAGACGTGGAGGGGGTTCAGGCAGCCCTAGCGAAATCGCATAACTGAAATCCTCTGCGGCAAAACCCAGGCGCAGTCGAGTGACCTTTTCCTTTGGCCCGCCTTGCACGTCTACCTCGCCATTGAGCATGCGCCTCGAGATTTTCTCGGGCCCGGCCCAAAACGTGGAGTCCAGGCCGCCCTCACGGGCCAGGGCATTGGTTACAGCGCCTTGCGCAGTTTCAGCCAACAACCGAAGGGCCCGGTAAAGATTGGACTTACCGCTGCCATTGGGGCCGGTAATGACATTAAGACGCTCAAGCGGCACGATCAGGTTGTTGATCGACCGGTAATTAGCGACCGCGAGAGTTTTAAGCATGGCTGCTTCCTTGCCGGTGAGAAGAAGGGAGTTTAACCAGATCGCTTGGCGAATGATGAGCCAAGCGGCATGCACGGATACCTGAATCCAGCGCAGTCATTGTCTCCCTCCCCAAAACGGATCCTGAAACCAGTCAATCGGGAAACCCATTGCATAGAGATCAATTTCAGGGTGCGCATCCATTAGCTCGTGCAACCGTCTGTCCCAGTTCGTATGAGGACTAACTTGAAACATCAAAATATTAATGATGCACAGGATCATAAACACTCGGGCATGTGACCCCGTTTGCTGCAGGTGCTGGGGCCATAAAAACATGGCCGTTTTGGGGAGCTCGGGCCGGATACCAAGTTCACGATTCCAAAGTCTTGCATGGTGAGCGCAGACGTTGCGGATAGCGGTCAAACTGTGCAGCCAGGACTGCAGCAACGGGCTTGGTAGCGCCAGATTTCGGGCGATGGCTTTCTTGTCCGAGTCACGAGCCAAGCCTTTAAAAAGGTGCGACAGATCGCCAAAGGTTATTTCTTCCATGGCCGCCCATGCAGGCATCAGGTCTGGCTCACAGTAAGTAAGGGCGTAGTGACGCGGGTAGCTTTCTTTGCTGCGCAATTTCTTTAAGTGGCTCTTACGCGACTTGGATGCGTTGGACCGATCAATGCGCTGGCATTCACGCTCGTAGTCACGTCTAGCTTCGGTCTGTTTGCGTCTGATGTTGTCGAGTAGGGCGCTGTGACGATATCCACGCTGGAAAAAAAGCGGGTTCAGATACCAATGGGACCCGTAGCGTGGCCCCATGTGGTTACTGATGACTGAGCGGATAGCGACTTCGATCCGCTCGATGGCATCAATTACCAATAGGCGTAGCCTGCGATCAAATTCATACAGACGAGTGAGATCCCGCAAGCTGGCGCCGGGCCGAAAGCCGTGTTCCACGTCATCAGTGACCTGGAAGGGACGCATATAAGGGGAAAAGCGGAAAAAGCTCACAGACGCCAGAAAGCAGCGTGCCTCGCTTTCGTCCTGAATCAGTAATCCGCGCATTTTCAGCAGGGACAATTGCTCGTCCACAGTGATGGCGGCCTTGCTAAAGAGCCTCACGGTGAGAAACTGGCGGGCATAAAAAACCCGCTCGATTTGTGCTTGGCTGCAGAGGCAGCCATAGGCATGGCGGGTGTGTTACTGGAAAGGTTATGGAGCATCGACCAGTTTTGCAAGGCTTTGATGAAATCGTTGCGGGCAGGAACGACATGCTACGGATATACCCGTGAAAACAGCGGTACATATGTCTATTTGAATTCGGCAAACGCTATTTCATCTTTTGCATGCCCCGCTGAATGCCCACTCACCTGCAACCAATCACGCACCTCAAGGAACCCTGATCTACGCTTAGAGTCGCATAGTCACGGCGCCACCCACTGTTTACAGCGAGGCACGCGCACGGCATCCGCATAAGGAGTCTGCATGCCCGCTTTCCCCCCAAGATTGGCGTTGTTTGGCCTGACATTGTCGCTGGCGATTCTGACCGGCTGCGGCGAGGAAAAACCTGCTGACGCCAACCTGCCACGTGTCTATGTACAAGAAGTCGCAAGCATCGATTACGCCGCTCAGGTTGCATTGACCGGTGACGTTCAGGCCCGGGTGCAGACTCAGCTTTCATTCCGCGTGGGCGGCAAGATCATTCAGCGAATGGTGGATGTGGGTGATCGGGTCACGGCCAGGCAAGTGCTGGCGCGACTTGATCCCAAAGACTTGCAGACCAACGTCGATTCCGCCGTGGCGGCTGTCGCCGCCGAGCAAGCGCGGGTGACGCAGACCCGTGCTGCGTTCGTGCGACAGGAAAAACTGCTGCCCAAGGGCTATACCAGCCGCAGCGAATACGATTCCGCACAGGCCGCATTGCGCAGCAGCCAGAGCGCGCTCAATGCTGCGCAAGCTCAGCTGGCCAGTGCCCGTGAGCAATTGAGTTACACCGCCTTGGTCGCCGACGCGCCTGGGGTGATTACTGAGCGTCAGGCGGAAGTCGGGCAAGTGGTACAGGCCACCGTGCCGATTTTCAGCCTGGCCCGGGATGGGGAGCGTGACGCGGTATTCAACGTCTATGAGTCACTGTTCGCCCAGGCATCCGGTGATGAACCGGTGGTGGTGACGCTGCTCGATAACCCGCAAATCAAAACGGTCGGCAAAGTCCGTGAAGTGACCCCCGCCGTGTCAGCCGAAACCGGCACCGTACAAGTAAAAATCGGCCTCCAGAAATTACCCGCTGGCATGGACCTCGGCTCGGTGGTCAGCGGGGCGTTGACCACGCCGGGCAAGGCCAGCGTCGAACTGCCATGGGCTGCGCTGACCAAGGGGTTGGGCGATCAACTGGGCAAGCCAGCAGTGTGGGTAGTGGACGATCAAGGCAAAGCCAATTTGCGCGCTGTCACGGTAGGCCGTTACCTGACCGCCAAAGTCATCATCACCGATGGCTTGAAGTCTGGTGAGAAAGTGGTGGTCGCCGGGGGGCAGTTGTTGCACCCCGACATGCACGTGGAAATCGCCGCCAGTGAACAGCAGAAACCCGCGAAGGTGCAGCCATGAAGCGTTTGTCGTGGTTGTTATTGCTGCCGCTGTTGAGCGCGTGCAGTCAGGAAGAGCCCGCGCCGGAGCCAGTGCGCCCCGTGCTGCATGTCGAAGCGAAGGCGATTTCTGAGGAAAGCCTCGGCCGGTTTGCTGGCAACATTGAAGCGCGTTATGAAAGCACCCTCGGTTTCCGGGTCGCTGGGCGAATCGCTCAACGCAGTGTCGACGTCGGCAGTGAAGTCGCCCAAGGCGCATTGCTTGCCACGCTGGACCCTACCGACCAGCAGAATAATGTGCGAGCTCGCCAAGGTGATCTGGCGCGCATTCAAGCGCAGTGGATCAACGCCCAAGCCAATGCCCGTCGCCAACAGGAGTTGTTTGACCGGGGCGTGGGTGCCCAGGCACAACTGGACATCGCTCAGACCGATCTGAAAACCACCAACTCATCACTCGAACAGGCACGCGCGGCACTGAGCCAGGCCCAGGATCAGTTGGGGTACAGCGAGTTGCGCTCCGATCACGCTGCCGTCGTTACCCGCTGGCAGGTTGAAGCCGGTCAGGTTGTCACCGCCGGGCAAGAGGTCGTGACCCTGGCTCGCCCGGACGTCAAAGAAGCGGTAATCGATTTGCCTGGTTCCCTTGCTGACCAGTTGCCCCAAGGTGTCGAGTTCAAGGTCGCCAGCCAGCTTGATCCGCAGATCAATACCACCGCGACGCTGCGCGAGATTGAACCGCAAGCCGAGCGCACCACCCGCACCCGCCGTGCTCGACTGACCCTGAAAGAGACGCCGGAAGCGTTCAGGCTGGGTACCGCTATCAGCGTCAGCCTGAGTTCAGCTATTGCTTCGCGCACTGAGCTACCGATCAATGCGCTGCAGGAAGTGGATGGCAAGGCGCAGGTGTGGATCATCGACAGGCAAAACCAGACGGTTAATCCTCGCGCTGTGAACGTCATCAGCCGTACGGGCGACAGTTTTGTATTGAATAACGGGATCAAACCCGGCGAGTGGGTGGTGAGTGCCGGGGTCAACAGCCTCAAGCCGGGCCAGAAAGTTAAAGTCGATGAGGAAAGCCCGCGATGAAAGGGAGTTTTAACCTGTCCGAATGGGCCATCAAGCATCAGTCTTTTGTCTGGTACCTGATGTTCGTTGCGCTGTTGATGGGCGTCTTTTCCTACATGAATCTTGGCCGTGAGGAGGATCCGTCCTTCACGATCAAAACCATGGTCGTACAAACCCGCTGGCCGGGTGCGACGGTGGATGAAACCCTTGAGCAAGTCACCGACCGCATCGAGAAGAAACTCGAAGAACTGGACTCGCTGGACTACGTGAAAAGCTATACGCGTCCCGGTGAGTCCACGATCATGATTTTCCTGCACGACACCACCTCTGCGAAGGACATTCCGGAGATCTGGTATCAGGTGCGCAAGAAGATCGATGACATCCGCGCGCAATTCCCGCAAGGCACCCAAGGGCCGTTTTACAACGACGAATTCGGTGATGTTTACGGGTCGATTTACGCATTTACGGCGGATGGTTTTTCCATGCGTCAGTTGCGTGATTACGTAGAGCAAGTCCGTACGGAAATCCGCGAAGTGCCTGGGCTGGGCAAGGTCGAAATGATCGGCCAGCAGGACGAAGTGGTGTACCTGAATTTTTCTACCCGCAAGCTCGCGGCACTGGGCCTGGATCAAAGCCAGGTGGTGCAAAGCCTGCAATCGCAAAACGCGGTCACGCCAGCGGGCGTGATCGAAGCCGGGCCGGAGCGGATTTCGGTGCGGACCTCGGGGCAGTTTGCGTCGGAAAAAGATCTGGCTGAGGTCAACCTGCGTCTCAATGATCGCTTCTATCGTTTGAGTGATATCGCCGACATCACGCGCGGCTATGTCGACCCACCGAAACCGATGTTCCGCTTCAACGGCAAGCCCGCCATAGGTCTGGCCATTGCGATGAAGAAGGGCGGCAACATTCAGTCATTCGGCAAGGCGCTGCATGAGCGCATGGACGCGGCGACGGCCAATCTGCCGGTGGGCGTCGGCGTGCACAACGTCTCGGATCAGGCCGAAGTGGTTGAGAAGGCGGTCGGCGGCTTCACGAGCGCGCTGTTCGAGGCGGTGGTGATTGTGTTGATCGTCAGCTTCGTCAGCCTGGGTGTACGTGCTGGATTGGTGGTCGCTTGCTCGATCCCGTTGGTGCTGGCCATGGTCTTTGTGTTCATGGAATACAGCGGCATCACCATGCAGCGGATTTCCCTCGGCGCTTTGATCATCGCCCTCGGCTTGCTGGTGGACGACGCGATGATCACGGTGGAGATGATGGTTACTCGTCTGGAAATGGGCGAAACCAAGGAGCAGGCCGCGACTTACGCTTATACCTCGACGGCCTTCCCGATGCTCACCGGTACGCTGGTGACTGTCGCCGGGTTCGTGCCCATTGGTCTCAATGCCAGCTCGGCGGGGGAATACACCTTCACGCTGTTTGCGGTGATTGCCGTGGCGATGCTGGTGTCTTGGGTGGTGGCGGTGCTGTTTGCGCCGGTGATCGGCGTGCATATCCTGAGCGCCAACATCAAAAAGAAAGACGAAAAAGAGAAGGAAGGGCGCATTGCCCGCGGTTTCAACAACAGCATGTTCTGGGCGATGCGGCATCGCTGGATCACCCTCATTTTCACCATCCTGATGTTTGTGGCGGCGGTGTTCTCCATGCAGTTCGTGCAGAACCAGTTCTTCCCGTCTTCAGACCGGCCGGAGGTTCTCGTCGACCTGAACCTGCCGCAAAACGCTTCGATTAACGAAACCCGCAAGGTGGTGGACCGCTTTGAAGCGACGCTTAAGGACGATCCGGACATTGAGCGCTGGAGCACGTATATCGGTCAGGGTGCTCTGCGCTTCTATCTGCCGCTGGACCAGCAACTGGAAAATCCGTACTACGCGCAGTTGGTGATCGTCAGCAAAAGCCTTGAGCAGCGCGCCGATCTGACCGACCGTCTCAACAAGCGTCTGCGCGAAGAGTTTGTCGGTATTGGCAGCTTTGTTCAGCCGCTGGAAATGGGGCCGCCGGTGGGGCGTCCGCTGCAGTATCGGGTGAGCGGTGAAAACATCGACAAGGTGCGCCAGCACGCCATCGAACTGGCCACACTGTTGGACGCCAATCCACATGTTGGCGAGTTGATTTACGACTGGAACGAGCCGGGCAAGGTCCTGCGCATCGACATCAACCAGGACAAGGCGCGTCAGTTGGGCTTGTCGTCTGAGGACGTGGCCAAGCTGATGAACAGCATCGTCAGCGGCTCGCCGGTGACGCAGGTGCGTGATGACATTTACCTGATTGATGTCGTGGGCCGTGCTGAGGACGCGGAGCGTGGGTCGCCGGAAACCCTGCAGAATCTGCAGATTGTGACGCCGGGCGGCACGTCCATCCCATTGCTGGCGTTTGCGACGGTGCGTTATGAACTGGAGCAGCCGTTGGTATGGCGTCGTGACCGCAAGCCGACTATCACGGTTAAAGCAGCGGTAGCGGATGACATGCAGCCAACGGATCTGGTCAAGCAGCTCAAACCTGAGATCGACAAGTTCGCTGCAGGTTTACCGGCGGGCTACAAGGTTGCTACTGGCGGCACCGTTGAAGAGAGTGGCAAGGCTCAAGGCCCCATTGCCAGTGTCGTGCCGCTGATGATCTTCCTGATGGCGACGTTCCTGATGATTCAACTGCACAGTGTGCAGAAGATGTTCCTGGTCGCCAGCGTTGCACCTTTGGGCTTGATTGGCGTGGTGTTGGCGCTGATCCCGACGGGTACGCCCATGGGCTTTGTGGCGATTCTCGGAATACTGGCGCTGATCGGGATCATCATCCGTAACTCGGTGATTCTGGTGACGCAGATCGACGCGTATGAACGCGACGGCTACCTGCCATGGGATGCCGTAGCCGAAGCCACCCAGCATCGCCGTCGCCCAATCCTGCTGACCGCAGCAGCCGCCAGCCTGGGCATGATCCCCATCGCCCGCGAAGTATTCTGGGGCCCGATGGCCTACGCCATGATCGGCGGCATCATCATCGCGACCTTGCTGACGCTGCTGTTTTTGCCAGCGCTGTATGTGGCGTGGTATCGGATTAAGGAGCCGAGTGATGCGGAGCGGGAGCAGGCTGAGAAGGGTGGTGAACCAGCGCCTTCGAGTTAAATTCTTCGCGGGCAAGCCCAGCTCCTATCAAACAAAATATAACTATCTGATTTGGAATGCTTTTTACTGTAGGAGTGAGCTTGCTCGCGATAGCTCCAGTACAGGCAATATATTCATCGACTGAAAGGCCGAATCGCGAGCAAGCTCACTCCTACAGGGTCCGTGTTTGCTGCGCGACAGCGTGGTGTCAGGGACACCGGGGCGACTCCCACAGGAAGTTGCATTCTCAGGCTGGAAAGCACTGTGAATGTGGGAGCTGGGCTTGCCCGCGATACAGGCGACTCATTGTTGAGTCAGACACATCCAGCCAATTAATCCAGAGCAGCAGATCACCCCGCGTGACCTACCTTTTGAGTTCCCCTAAAGCTCAAAGGCAATGGAATGCGATCTCTTCATCAATCTCGACAGTTGCGCATTGGTCGCCACAGTGAAAAGGGCCGGATCTATCTAATCACTTGCAACACTAAAGACCGTCAACCGATCTTTGGTGACTGGCGAGTAGGTCGTATTGCTGCAAAGCAGTTCGTGTTGGCCGAGCGTGATGGCTTGGCTCGTTCTTTGGCCTGGGTAGTGATGCCTGATCACTTTCACTGGTTGCTGGAGCTCAAGAGTGGTTCGCTGAGCCGAATGGTTGCGCGTACCAAATCACGCGCCTGCGTCGTTGTGAATGCTGCCCAAGGCCGAACCGAAAGTATCTGGCAGCGCGGCTTTCATGATCATGCGGTTCGGCAAGAGGACGATTTGAAGGGCTTGGCCCGGTATCTGATCCTCAATCCTGTAAGAGCGGGACTGGCCGACCGGGTGGGTGACTATCCGCTTTGGGATGCTGCGTGGATTTAACCTGGCCTTAGATCGAGTCGAGGCTATCGCGAGCAAGCTCTGTTCCCACAGGAATCGCGTTTATCTGGCTGGAATGCGGTTGCTTTGGGAGCTGGGTTTGCCCGGTATAAGGGCGACTCGGTGTTAAGTCTTACGCCAAACACTCGCTAACCTGAGCTGTTGTTCCCGAGGTAGTCCAGCAGGGCGGTAATAGTGTTCCAGTTCAACAAACCCCGAAGCAGTGAGTGATTCATACCAGAGTTCAGGAATTCGTAGGTCGAGTCGCCTGTATCGCGAGCAAGCTTGCTCCCACAGGAATCGCGTTTATCTGGCTGGAATGCGGTTGCTGTGGGAGCTGGGCTTGCCCGCGATAAGGGCGACTCGGTATTAAGTCTTACGTTAAACACTGGCCAACCAGGGCTGTGGTTCCCGAGTAGTCCAGCAGGGTGGTAATAGTGTTCCAGCTCAACAACCCCCCGAAGCAGTGAGTGGTTTTGCCAGAGTTCAGGATTTCGTAGATCGAGCCGAAGCTATCGCGAGCAAGCTCTGCTCCCACAGGAATCGCGTTTATCTGGCTGGAATGCGGTTGCTGTGGGAGCCGGGCTTGCCCGCGATAAGGGCGACTCGGTCTCAAGTCTTACGTTAAACAATAGCTAACGCTGATATTCACACTGAATAGGTGCAGCGTACTCAATAATTTCATGTGCTGTTATGAGTCGTCCTGCTCAAAAGAAAAATTTCTGAAGAGTACAGGTGTGATAACACCTATTTTTTTCATCGCCCTCTCACCATCTTCCTTGGACATGTCATAAACATCTACCATTACATAACCTGAAATAATTGGGTATTCGGACTCAGTCACGCTAATTGAAAAACGTTCCCACTCCGAGGCAACAGTCCGTTGTTCAAAATCTAAGCCTCCACCGCCGTTTGAATTTGTGTGAGAAACGCCCAACAGGAATTCAGCCGGTTCCCCGCTCTCCACCACACGTTTAGCTTCGAACTCAAATGTACCTGGCCCGGTCATCGGTATTATCTGTTCAAGCCATATGGGCTGCCCCTCGGGCCTGAGCTCAATGCAAAATCCGCCCGTGGTGCTATCGGGGTCAAGAATGAATTTGAATGACGGATTGGAGTTGCGGAACGTCCAAGGATGCAATTGGGCGTTTTGAAAGGTTCCGTTTTGTATGAGGTTAGCCATGATCAATGCCTGATGGATTTAATTAACTGCTATCAATCAGGTTAGTTGAGTCGCCTGAAGTTGCTGAGGGGGGGTTATACGTTGTTGGAATGGTTAATTTTTATTAAATCACTGTTTGCTATTAATAAAGGTTGCGGTGCAGATTAAATTTACCCGACGCAGGTCGCCACGCTGCTGTCTTATCCTTCGACCCAGGCTAATTAGTATCAAACCTTACGCCAAACACTCGCCAACCAAGGCTGTTGTTCTCTCGGCAACCCTGCTGGGCGGTAGTAGTGTTCGAGCTCGACAAACCCCGCTGCGCTGAGCAATTCGCGCCAGGATTCCAGGTCGTGATACGAGCCATACCGTGGGCCGTTCCAGCCTTCCTGGTTGTCTCCACGTGGGTTAGAGCTGAACAGCACTCCGCCCGGTTTTAGCGTGGCATGAAGTTCACCCAGCACACGGGGCAGTTCCTGCTTGGGGATGTGAAACAGCACGGCGTTGGCGAAGATGCTATCGAAGCGCTTAGCAGGCAGGTCCAGCTCAAGGAAGTTTTGTTGCCAGACTTCGCAGCCCGTTTCAGCCCGAGCCATTTCAGCGAAGCGTTCGGAGCCGTCCAGGCCCACCGGGACATGACCCATGGCGCTAAAGGTCTTCAAGTCGCGCCCTGGCCCGCAGCCGAAATCCAGGATCTGCCACGGTGCCTGGCCTTCAATATGGCGCAGCAGTGCGGCAATGTTCTGGCTGACGTCGTGGTCGCGGGTGCCTTCGCGGAAGTCCTCGGCCACCTGGTTGTAGTGGCCGAGAGTTTGGTCGGTGATCTGTGCGAGGTCTTGCGCTTGGAGCTTCATGGCGAGTCTGTCTGAGCAGTGAGGCGCCAAATATAACTCACTCAGCGCTTGTTCAGACCTCTGGCCAGACGATCGCCGCCCAGTTGAATGACGGCGACCAGAATCACCAGCAGCACGATCACGGTCAGCATGATCTGGGTATCGAAGCGCTGATAGCCATAACGGTAAGCGATGTCCCCCAACCCGCCCGCGCCAATCGCACCGGCCATGGCCGAGGAGTTGATCATGGTCACCAGCGTGATGGTGAAACCACCGACAATGCCCGGTAGCGCTTCAGGCAGCAGCACGTGCCAGATGATGTGCCAGCGGCGGCAGCCCATGGCTTGCGCGGCTTCGATCAGCCCGTGATCGACTTCACGCAAGCTGACTTCCGCGATGCGCGCAAAGAATGGCGTGGCAGCAATGGTCAGAGGCACCACGGCAGCCCAGACGCCATACGTGGTGCCGACGATCATCCGGGTGAACGGAATCAGCGCCACCATCAGGATCAGAAACGGAATGGAGCGGAACAGGTTCACGAAGCCGCCCAGTACCTGATTCAGTGCGGGCGCTTCATAAATCCCGCCTTTGCCGCTGGTGACCAGAATGACTGCCAGCGGAATGCCCAGCACCAGTGCGATGAACGACGAGACGCCGACCATCAGGAAGGTATCGATGGCGCCTTGCAGCAAGCGATCAAACCACATAGCCCAGTACCTCCGCGTGTTGCGCCTGTTTGCGCGCCTGGCTCAACAGTGTGTCGATGCTGTGCGGCGAGCCTGTCACCGACAGCAGCAGGTGGCCCAGCGCATGTCCCTGAATCCGTTCAACGCCGCCTTGTAGCAAACTGACGCGGCCACCCAGGGCCGCAAACAGTGCAGCCAGATCAGGCTCTTCGCCGCTGTCACCGGTGAAGTGCAGATCCAGCACGACTTTGGCGTCTGGCGTTTGCGGTTCGGCAGCAAGTCGTGCCCGCAAGTCTTCCGGCAAGCCGTGTTGCAGAGGTGCTAGCAGGGTTTTACTCACCTCATGCTGCGGGTTGCCGAACACTTGCCAAACCGGGCCTTGCTCGACAACGCGGCCCTGCTCAAGGACCACAACGCGGTCGCAGATATCGCGGATCACGGCCATTTCGTGGGTGATCAAAATGATCGTCAGGCCGAGGCGCTGGTTGATCTCGCGCAGCAGACCGAGGATCGATTGAGTTGTCTCAGGGTCCAGCGCTGAAGTGGCTTCATCGCAGAGCAGAATAGCTGGGTCATGCACCAGTGAGCGGGCAATGCCGACACGCTGTTTCTGGCCGCCAGACAATTGCGCCGGGTATGCCTTGTGCTTGTCCTGCAGGCCCACCAGTTCCAGCAGCTCGGTGACTTTGCGCTGGCGCTGTTCCTTGGGTACGCCTGCCACCTTGAGGGGCAGCTCGACGTTTTGCCACACGGTTTTGGCTGACATCAGGTTGAAGTGCTGGAAGATCATGCCGATGCGACGGCGCAGCTCCACCAGCTTGTCTTCGTTGAGCTCGCCGATGTCAGTCTGTTCGATCAGCACCCGCCCGCTGCTGGGTTGTTCCAGGCGATTAATAGTGCGGATCAGCGAGGATTTGCCGGCACCGCTGCGGCCGATGATGCCGAAGATTTCACCCTTCTGAATCGCCAGATCGATGTTTTGCAGCGCATCGACGGGGCCTTGCTGACCCTGATAGGTTTTACCCAGATTGATGAATCGCACGTGCGCGCGATTTAGTTCGGCGTGCAGTTCGGCCTTGGCTGCCGAATGCGCTGCGCCCGTGGTTTCGAGTGGCAGTTGGCGTTGCACGGATGCATTCATGTCAACCTTCCCAACCGGCTTGGTAGAGCTTGCCATTGACCTTGTCCAGGGTGGCGCGCACGACTGGCGAGTGCTGATAGATGTCGATGAATTTAGCCAGGCGTGGATCGTCTTTGCTTTGCGGCTTGATCACGAACTGGATGACGTATTCCGGGTGATCAAGACCATCAAAGAGAATCGCCGATTCTGCATCGAAGGTTTTCGACAGGCGAATATACGCTGGGTAGCCTTGGACCAGATCAGCGTCGTCATAGGCGCGAACCAGTTGTACGGCCTCTACCTGAATGATCTTTATTTTTTTCGGGTTGGCGACGATGTCTTCTTCGGTGGCCTTGTAACCCACGCCTTGCTTGAGGGTGATCAAGCCAGCCTTGGCCAGCAGTTGCAGACCGCGACCGCTGTTGATCGGATCGTTTGCGATGGCCACGGTGGCGCCGGTTGGCAGTTCATCGAAGCTTTTGTACTTCTTGGAGTACAGGCCGACGTTGTTGATGATCCCCGGCGCGTACGGCACCAGATCAAACCCGGCGGCTTCTTTGGCATTGGTCAGAAACGGAATGTGCTGGAAGTAGTTCACGTCGATATCGCCCGCCGCTAGGCTGACGTTGGGTGCAATCCAGTCGGTGAATTCCACCAGCTCGACCTTAAGGCCTTGCTTGGCGGCTTCCTGAACAGCGGCTTCGAGGGGAATGGCGAACGCCGCGGTGGTGCCGACTTTTAGCGGCGCGTCGGCGGCATGGGCGGTGAGGGCTAACAGGCTCAGGGCCAGGGTGCTGATGATTTTTTTCATGGCGGATGTCCGGTGTGTTGCAGGGGTTAGTTGTGTTGTATGTTTGGTTTGAACGCATTCCATTGTGGGAGCCAGGCTTGCCTGCGATTGGGTTTTCAGGCCATCGCGGGCAAGCCTCGCTCCCACAGGATCTACGCCATCAGCGGGATCTGTAACTGGCTCCGACATGCCGCTCTGGCAATCGCGCGCCGCCTTCTGGAAACAGCTTCTCGCGCAGGCTGCCGGTGTCGTAAGCGGTTTTGTATGAGCCGCGTTTTTGCAGTTCGGGGATCACCAAATCGATGAAATCCACGTAGCTTTCCGGGGTGACAATGCGGGTCAGGTTGAAGCCGTCCAGGCCGGTTTCGGCGATCCACGACTCCAGCTCGTCCGCGACGTGTTCAGGCGAGCCAACCAGGGTGATGTAGCGTCCGCCCAAGGCGTGTTGGTCGAGCAGTTTTTGCCGCGTCCAGTCGTTGTTTTTGAGGTTTTTGGTAGCTGATTGAATGGCGTTGCTCTTCACGTACTGAATGGGCTCATCCAGCTCGTACTGAGAGAAGTCGATGCCGGTTGAAGCGGCAAAATGCGCGACACCGGCCTCGGCGCTGGCGAATTCGCGATACTCCGCAAGCTTGGCCTGCGCCTCGGTTTCGGTTTTGCCGACGATCACGTTCAGGCCCATGAACACTTTGATGTCTTCAGGATTACGGCCAGCCGCTACGGCGCTGGCGCGGACTTTGTTCACTTGTTCCCGGGTCGCGGCCTTGTTCTGGCCGCTGATAAACACGCACTCGGCATGTTGCCCGGCGAACTGCAGGCCGCGCTCCGAACTGCCTGCCTGAAACAGGACCGGCGTACGTTGAGCAGAGGGTTCACACAGGTGATATCCCTCGACCTGATAGAACTCGCCCTTGTGTTGAACCTTGTGCACCTTGTCCGGGCGGGCATAAACCCGCTGCTCGCGGTCGTTGATGACCGCGTCGTCTTCCCAACTACCTTCCCAGAGTTTGTAGAGCACTTGCAGGTATTCATCGGCCTGATCGTAGCGACGGTCATGCTCAACTTGCTCGGTCAGGCCCATGGCCCGCGCAGCGCTGTCCAGATAACCGGTGACGATGTTCCAGCCCACCCGACCACGACTCAGATGATCCAGCGTCGACATGCGTCGGGCGAACAGATAAGGCGCTTCGTAGGTCAGGTTGGCGGTAAGGCCGAAGCCGAGATTTTTAGTGACCGCAGCCATCGCCGACACTAGCAACAACGGGTCGTTGACCGGCAACTGGATGGACTCTTTGAGCGTCACATCCACCGAGTTCTGATAGACGTCATACACGCCGACGATATCGGCGATGAACAGGCCGTCGAAAAGGCCGCGCTCCAGCAGCTGTGCCAGTTCGGTCCAGTATTCGAGTGTGTTGTATTGGCTCGAGTTATCCCGTGGGTGAGTCCACAAACCATGATTGATGTGGCCAATGCAGTTCATGTTGAAGGCGTTGAGCAGGATCTTTTTCTTCGCCATCAAATCGTCCCCCGCAGCGGAGGATTCTTGTCATTGAGGTAGTAATTACCGATGGCGTGGTACTTCCAGCGTACCGGGTCGTGCAGCGTGTGGACGCGCGCGTTGCGCCAATGCCGATCAAGGCCATGTTCGGCCAGAGTTGCCTGGCTGCCCGCCAGTTCAAACAGCGTGCTACCAGCAGCGAGCGAGATTTCAGTGCTGATCGCGCGGGCTTCGGCGACGGCAATCGATGCGGCTGCGACGTTATCGGCATTGCTGTCGGCCTGAGCGATATCAAGGATTTCTCCGGCGCGATCCAGTAATGCTTCGGCGGCGAATAAGCGAATGCTGAGTTTGCCAAAGCTGCTGAGGGTCAGTGGGTCGTCCACGGCTTTTTCGATGCCGGAATCGATCCATGGGCGCGTGCGGGTACGAACGAAATGCAGGGCATCTTCGAAGGCGGCGCGGGCGATACCGGTGTCGATGGCTGCGTGAAGAATCTGTGCCAATGGCCCAACGGTGGTCGGGCGCTCGAAAGCGCTCTGGAATGCCACGACGTCGCGGGCATCCACATAGACGTTTTCAAACACTACTGAGCCGCTGCCGGTGGTGCGCTGACCGAAGCCGCTCCAATCGTCGATGACGGTCAGGCCTTCACTGTCAGCGGGCACGAATGCCAACTGCTGGACGCCATTTTCGTCGATCACTGAAGTGGGAATACGCTGCGCATACAGTGCGCCAGTGGAGTAAAACTTGCGGCCGTTGATGCGATAGCCTTCGCCGTCTCGAGTCAGGCGAGTGGTGCGATCGTGGGCTGTCTTTGTGCCCAACTCTGCGAGTGCATTACCGAAACGCAACCCGGCCAACGCTTCGGCATACAGGCGCTTCTGTTGATCGGCATTGCCGTTAACGCGCAGTACTTCCAGTGCGTAGAAATGGTTCTGCGGGATCTGCCCCAAAGACCCATCCGCCTCGGCGATCAGGCGGATGACTTTTGCCAGCGTGACGTTTGACACGCCCGCGCCGCCAAATGCCTTGGGCACGCTGATGCCCCACAGACCGGAGGCGCTGAAAAGATCCAGTTCTGCATGGGGTAGCCGACGCTCCTGATCACGTGCCGCGCTCTCACGTTTGAAGTGGGCGGCCAGTTCCTGAGCAATGTGCAGGGCCTGTTGATCGTTTTCGATCAGGGCCGCACGGTCCCGCAGTGGGGAATGCAAACTCATAACGCTGTACTCCAGTGGTCTGGTTTAAATCCACGAATGGCGGGCGGGCAGGGTGCCGTTCAGGTGCCATGCGCCGACGGCGTGGTATTTCCAGCGCACGGGATCATGGAGGGTGTGGACGCGAGCGTTGCGCCAGTGCCGGTCCAGGTTGAACTCGGCCAGGGTGGCGCGGCTGCCAGCCAGTTCGAACAGTTTCTCGCTGGCCAGCAGTGACACTTCAGTGGTCAGGACTTTGGCGCGGGCCACTGCGATTGATGCGCGTGCTGCCGAGAATTCATCGATGGGACCGGCGTTGACCTCATCCAGGACTTTCGCCGCTTCGCGCAGCAGTGCTTCTGCTGCATGCAGTTCCAGCTTGAGTTTGCCGATGTCGGCGATCACATACAGGTCATCGCTGGCTCGCTCTACCTGAGCGTCAACCCAAGGGCGCGAACGCTCGCGCACAAACTCGATGGTGTCGTCGATGGCGCCACGGGCAATGCCTGCATCGATGGCCGCCTGGATCAATTGCGAGACTGCGCCCTGAATATTGGGGGTCAGTGCCAGGCGCCAGTTTTCGACCACCAGTTCGCTTTGCACCTCTACGTTTTCCAGCAGGACCGTGCCGCTGGCGGTGGTGCGTTGGCCGAAGCCCGACCAGTCATCGACGATGCTCAAGCCTGAGCTGCCGCGCGGCACAAAGGCCATGATTTGCTGACCTTGGTCGTTCAATGCTTTGACCGCGACCCAATGCGCGAACAGGGCGCCGGTGGAGTAGAACTTCTGGCCGTTCAGGACCAGACGTCCTTTGTGATTAGTGATACGAGCCTTCAGCTCCAGGGTATTTTTAGTGCCGCGCTCAGGCCCGGCATTACCGATCCGCCAGCCGTCCAGCACGCTTTTGAGCAAGGCTCTTTTCTGCTGCTCGTAGGCACTGCCCAACAGCAGATGAATGATGCCGAACTGGTTCTGTGGGATTTGGCCCAACGCCGGGTCTGCTGCGGAGATAATTTTGAAGACTTCAGCGATGGTCACGAACGAGACTTGCGGCCCGCCATACGCACGCGGGATAGAAATACTGCCCAGGCCGCTGCGGGTGAATGCTTCGATCTGCTGCCAGGGGAGCGAGCGCTGAGCATCGCGCTCGGCAGCCTGCAAGCGGGCTTGTGCAGCCAATACATAGGCGGCTTCGATTGCCTGGGCGTCATTTTGTAATATCCGCGCAGGGTGCAATGGCGGCGCGATATCCGAGCCGTGCTCAGCCAAGGGGGTGTGAGACGTTGAAGCGACCATTCGAACCTCGCAAAAACGCCCTCCAAAGAAGGCGAAGAAAAAACACGATGTCCGGTGGTCCGGTGCATATACCCTAAGGCGACTAAAAAATTAAATATACGAATTTTTTGGAATAAGCATAGAAGACTAAATCATGCCTTCTCAGACGGTTTGTGCGTAAGTCAGGCATGAGCCAAGCAGCACAATAAGGATGCATAATTTTACGGGGTTACTGACTTTCATGAACGTATGTCCCTAATGACGACAGGTCGTTCAGAAAAGCCTAGTCAGTTGTTTGTATATGTTATGAGTATGCTTGTAGGGGAATATGCAGTTGGCTGTAGGAATTGTCTTGGGAATAGTAGGTTTGTGAGGCAGTTCGCGCTTGCAGAGCGAGTAGGCCAATACACGAAGCTTTGAAAACTTCGCATATTGGCTGGTATTAAAAAGTGTTCAATCATACCCGGGGCGATTATCCAGAGTACTGACGCTAATTTCCCGTGGCGGTGCCCAGCGAGAGTTATTACCGACTCGATCAATAACGCAATACGTCACCTCCAGTTGCGGCTCATCACCCGCCTCGCGAATCAAGGTGGCGGGCACAATCAGCTTGACGGGTTTACCAACGTTATCGGCATCCAGGGGTTCCAGATCCATGCGCAGATCACCCCAGCGCAGAGTAATTTCATCGCAAGGGGCCATGTTCAGGTAGGGCTCGATGGACAGTGGCAGGCCTTTTTTGACGTCACTGGTAACCAGCCCGTTTCTGATCACAGCGTCCGGCAGGCAGACCGGTGCAAGCCCCTGGTTTTCTTCGCAACTGTCATTGATCAACAGCCCGCCGGGCATGTCCAGCTTCACTCTCAGCCTGCGGCAGGGCGAGGTAATGGGCGCGCCGCCGATCTTCATCAGCCGGTAGTAGGTCTTGACAGTGCCGCTTTGCAGAAAGCTTTCCGGTACTCGCAGGACCATGGTGTAGCCAATATCGGACTCATCCAGAACTTTCGACGCGACGTAACAACCGCCCCAATACAACTCGATCAGGTCGCCTGCGTCCATGTCCGGATAAGGGTCGATGTTGACCAGCAAATGGGCAGCGGCGCGAATGCCGACACCATGCCTGTGGGCCTGTGGGACGTAAGGTGGGAACAGTTTTAGACCGCCTGTTTTGCCAAGTGTGTAAGTCATGTCTGAATGCCCGTCGTCATTAAGTTGATCATTGGTAGTTGTAACAAATTTATTGCTGGAATCATTGCTGTGCACCTCGAGTTCAACCTGTGGATAGTTAACGTATAGTTCGAGCTTATGGGAAGCATTACAAAGTGTCGGTAAATGCCGCTTGCAACTATTCGAGGGCGTTAGAAGTTTCTGTTGTTCTTGAGCTAATGTCGTTTGCGCTTAACTGTCAAGGCGCTAATGGATTGACCTAGGCGTGTACGAATAAATAAGATACTTCCTACAAGGTTTCGTCGAACTGTTGACCGTATCGGCTTGGTCCGTCCTACTTGAGGAAATAAACAGTTATGTTTACGAAGGATGAAAACCTGCTAGCCGACCGGGCAGGTAGAAGAACTGCTCCTACGGCCGCTGCCCACTCTATTTCATTGAGTGGGATCAGAGCAGGGCGTCTGTTCAGGTTTTTAGATGATTTTTCAGCGATTCTGAAAGTGCATCAACGACGGGTTTGATCGATTGATTGATGTACAAATGTAAAGCCAGCAGGAACAGCGCCAGAAGGCGCAGGTTTCTGGTCTGTGCTTTGTAGGATCAGTTCCTGCTTCGCTCCAGAAATTGCCGTGTCCGTTCTTCGCGCGGGTTGGCGAACAGCTCCTTCGCGTCGCCTTGCTCGACAATCACCCCCTTGTCGATAAACACCACACGGTTAGCGACGTCCCGGGCGAAATTCATTTCGTGTGTGACGATGACCATGGTGCGGTTTTCTTCAGCCAGGGCGCGAATAGCCGTCAGCACTTCACCTACCAACTCAGGGTCCAGCGCAGAAGTGGGTTCGTCGAACAGAATCACTTCCGGCTCCATGGCCAGGGCGCGAGCAATGGCCACGCGTTGCTGCTGACCGCCCGACAAACGCCGCGGGTAGGCGTCTTCCTTGCCTGCCAGTCCGACTTTTGCCAGTAGTTTGCGACCCAGTTCGGACGCCTTTTCACGCGGTATCTTCTTGACCACAACCGGGCCTTCGATGACGTTTTCCAGCGCGGTGCGGTGCGGGAACAGATTGAAGTTCTGGAACACAAAACCCACGTGCTGACGAAGTTCTCGAATCAGGCTTTGCTGCTTGCTGAGCGGGCGGTTGCCGTCTATTTCGATGTTGCCCACGATGATCTTGCCGCTGGTGGGTTCTTCGAGAAAATTCAGGCAGCGCAGCAGGGTGGTTTTACCCGAACCGCTAGGGCCGATGATCGCTACGACTTCGCCGGCCTCGACCTTCAGGTCGATACCTTTGAGCACTTGTTGACCCTTGAATTCCTTGGTGAGCTTTTCAACCACGATCATGTTCAAGACTCCACATCATGGCGGTTGACTCTCTCTTCCAGACGATTCTGCAGGTACGAAAGCGCCGTGGCGAGGATCCAGTAGATCAAGGCGGCGGCCAGGTACATGGTGAAAATTTCGAAGGTGCGGGCGGTGATCAGTTGTGCCTGACGGAACAATTCCGGCACCTGAATAGTGGCCGCCAGCGCGGTGTCTTTGACCAGCGAGATAAAGCTGTTGCCCAGTGGCGGCAAGGCAGTGCGGGCGGCCTGAGGCAGAATGGCCCGGCGCATGATCTGCGCGCGGGTCATGCCAATACTTGCCCCAGCCTCCCATTGACCACGATCCACCGAGGCAATCGCGGCACGCAGGATTTCACAGGCATAAGCACCCATGTTCAGCGAGAAGCCGATCAGCGCTGCGGTCAGCGGGTCCAGTTCAATGCCCAACTCCGGCAAGCCGTAATAGATCATGAACAGTTGAACCAGCAGCGGCGTGCCGCGGAAGAACGACACGTAAACCCGAGCGATGCCGCGCAGCAGCATCAGCGGTGACAGGCGCATGAGCGCCAGCCCGAAGCCCAGCAGCAGGCCGAAAAACATGCCGCCCAGGCTCAGGAATATCGTGTAGTACGCGCCCTTTATAAGAAAGGGCGCGGAGTCCAGCGCAAGCTTCAGACCCTCTTCAATCATTTGGTCACGTCAGCCTGGAAGTACTTCTGCGACAGCTTGGCGAGCGTGCCGTCAGCGCGCAGTTTTTCGATGGCCTTGTTGATGGCCGCAACCAGTTCAGGCTCGCCTTTACGGATGGCAATGCCGGACTCTTGGCGGGAGAAGGGTTCGCCGGAAACAGCCAGGCTGTCCTTGGTTTTGGCGATCAGCTCCAGTGCGGCCAGACGGTCGACCAGAATGGCGTCGATACGACCGACACGCAGGTCCTGATATTTGGTTGGGTCATCGTCGTAGGTTTTGACGATGGCGGCTGGCACGTTTTCCTTGAGCCATTGCTCGTAGTTGGTGCCCAGACCTACGCCCACTTTGGCGCCTTTGAGGTCGGCTGCGGTTTTGAACTTGTCTGCATCTTTCTTCTGCACCAGCGCCTGAATACCGGAGATGGTGTACGGCTCGGAGAAGTCATACTTCTTCTTGCGCTCTTCGGAGATGGTCACCTGGTTGATCACTACGTCCAGACGCTTGGACTCCAGCGCCGCGAGGATGCCCGCCCATGGGGTCGCTTGCAGTTGCACTTTGACGCCCAGCTCTTTGGCCAGCGCTTCGGAGAACTCGACCTCGAAACCGGTCAGCTTGCCACTTTCATCCTGGAAGCTGAACGGAGGGTAGGTGCCTTCAAGGCCGACTTTGATCGTGCCAGCCTTTTTGATTTGATCCAGTTGCTCACCCGCAACCGCTTGACCCATCAAGGCGGAGCCGAGCACCAGGCCCAGGGTGGAAAGCAGAACGGTGCGCCGAATGGCAGAAATAATCATGACGAGCCCCATTTAAGTTGTTTGGTTTCAGGCAAGAATCGGACCTGACGAACGCTACGTTGGCAGCGGATGTTTATCCAGCTTTTTCAGCGCTTTGATCCGTGCTGGCGGCGATCATAGAAGCAGCTGGTTATGGTTCAAAATAACTAAAAACCTGATTAATATTCGATTTTTGAATAATCAATCGCGTTCTTGTAGGAGCTGCCGAAGGCTGCGAAGCTCAATGTCTGACACTCCGCTATCGCAGCCTTCGGCAGCTCCTACAAAAGTAGCGTCAGGTATTGAGCCTTTACGCAAACACATCCGGGTAAGCAAACAGCGCAGGCGCACCACCGGTGTGCAGGAAAATCAGCGGGCCGTCGTCAAAACGTCCACGGCCGATGCCATCCAGTAGCCCGGCCATGGCTTTACCGGTGTAGACCGGGTCCAGCAACAGACCTTCATGACTGGCCACAAGTTTTATAGCTGACAGAGTGCCGGCATTGGGTTCGCCATAGCGCGGGCCGAAATACTCGTCCCATAGCTCCACTTTAAAAGCGTCGGGCAACGTGACGCCCATCAACTCGGCAGTGCGCTCGGCGAGGCCTTGCACTTTCGGCCGCTGAGTCTCTTCAGGGCGCGACACCGTTACACCAATGACGGGCAACTGCGGCAAGGCTTCGGCCAAGGCAAGGGCCAGACCGCTATGAGTACCGGCACTACCGGAGGCCAGCACGACCGCGGCGAAATCCAGCCCGGTCTGCTTGATCTGCTCGGCCAGTTCAAAGCCTGCCTTCACATAACCCAGTGCTCCAACCGGGCTGGAGCCACCAATAGGCACCAGATAAGGCTTTTTGCCGCTGTTACGCAGGCGGGCGGCGAGTGCGTGCAACTGTTCGTCAGCATTGTCGAGGTTTTCCACCATCTCGACCTTGGCGTCGAACAGATCCAGCAGCAGGCGATTACCGTTGTGCAGATAACTGCTGTCTTCGGTAGCGATGGGGTTTTCCAGTAGAGCCACGCAGCTCAGACCCAAGCGGGCGGCCAGGGCAGCGGTCTGACGCACATGGTTGGACTGAATCGCGCCCGCGGTGATCAGCGTGTCAGCGCCCTGCGCCAACGCATCGGCGGCAAGGTATTCCAGTTTGCGGACCTTGTTGCCACCTAGAGCCAATGTGGTGGTGTCATCGCGCTTGATATAGATGTCGCGGCCCGCCCAGACCGACAGGCGCTCCAGTTTTTCCAGTGCCGTTGGAGCACCGATCAAGTCCAGGCGATTAAATTGAGCGAGCTGTTGTTTGATCATGAGGATAAGTAAGCCGTACAGAGAGTCGCAGGACTATAAGCAGACACTTCCTACAGGGCAACTTCTCACTGCTTATGCCCTCAGAGGAGAAGGCCTACTCAAATTGTTATTTTTTCGCCTGAAATCTTTGCCGTAGAGTGGCCGTATCAGCGGCCACCACTAGAAAGCCGTATCCCGAATCGAGGAGAGTCAGCGTGAGTGATACCCCAGAGGCATCCGCCGAAGGCCGATCCAGTCACTGGCAGTTGCAGCAGATCGTCAGTGAACTGCGCTCCGCGCGTGATGATTGGCGGGCACGTAACAAGCGGGTCAGCGGTGAGCATGGCGGCCGCGAACTGCCCTCCCGCGCCGCCATGCGCGACATTCTTGAAGCGCTCTGCGGCGCGCTGTTCCCGATGCGCCTTGGGCCAGTGGATCTTCGCGAAGAGAGTGAAGACTTCTATGTCGGTCATACCCTCGACGTCGCTCTTAATGCGCTGTTGGCGCAAGCCCGCTTGGAACTGCGCTACGTGGCGCATCAACGCTCTGAAGATGTTCGTGCCCTCGATAAACAGGCACTGGACCTGATTCAGGGCTTTGCTCGGGCCTTGCCGGAGATGCGCAAGCTGCTCGACACTGACGTGCTGGCCGCTTATCACGGTGATCCGGCGGCGCGCAGCGTTGATGAAGTGCTGCTGTGCTATCCCGGCATCCTCGCCGTCATCCACCACCGCATCGCCCACCATCTGTATCGCGCAGGCTTGCCGCTGCTGGCCCGGATCAGTTCGGAAATTGCCCACTCCGCCACCGGCATCGACATCCACCCCGGCGCGCAGATCGGCCCGAGCTTCTTCATTGACCACGGCACAGGTGTCGTCATCGGCGAAACCGCCATCATCGGCGAGGGCGTGCGCATCTACCAAGCCGTCACCCTGGGCGCCAAACGCTTCCCGGCGGACGAAGACGGCCAACTGCAAAAAGGCCACGCCCGCCACCCCATCGTCGAAGACGACGTTGTTATTTACGCGGGTGCCACGATTCTGGGCCGCATCACGATTGGTAAAGGTTCGACTATTGGCGGCAACGTCTGGCTGACGCGTAGCGTGCCAGCGGGTTGCAACCTTACGCAGGCGAATTTGTTGCAGCAGGATGATGGGAGTCAGAAGTAGCTGTCGGCCTCTGATGTTTTGTCGCCTGTTAATAGGGATAAATCCTACGGATGCTGTTCGCAGCATCCGACTTCTTGTTATTGAGCGTTAGTGCAAAGTCCCGCCTTTTATTCAGGCCAAGGACTTGCCCATGTTCAACCCCGCCAACCGCGCTTCGTTCACGCTGGAAATTGCCGGGCTTGAGCATGACTTTCGAGTGCTGGCCTTTACGGCAAAGGAATCCATCAGCCGTCCGTTCAGTGTGCGCATCGAGCTGGTCAGCGAGCGGGCCAATCTCAAGCTGGAAGACGTGCTGCACCGACTGGCGTTTCTGAGGTTCGACGCTGACGGTAATGGTCTCCACGGACAGATCGGCGAAATCGCTCAGGGTGATTCCGGCAAGCGCTTTACCCACTATTTCATGCAACTGGTGCCCAGCCTCAAGCGTCTGGAATACCGCAGCAATCATCGGATCTTTCAGGGCAAGACCGTTCCTGAAATCATCGCGCTGGTCCTCAAGGATCACGCCGTTTTCAGCAACGGGTTTGCGTTCAGATTGCGCGAGCCCTCCAAACACCGTGATTACTGCACCCAGTATCAGGAAACCGACCTGCATTTTGTGCGCAGGCTGTGCGAAGAAGAGGGCATCCACTTTCACTTCCAGCACAGCCCTGACGAGCATTTGCTGGTGTTTGCAGACGACCCTATTCAGTTGCCGGTGCTAAAGCCAGCAGTCGCCTATGTGCAAAGCAGCGGACAGGTTGCAGCCGCGTCGGTTATCAACAGATTCAACGTGCGACTCGCCACGCGCTCGGGCAAGGCCAGCCATCAGACCTATCACTTTCAGTTGCCTCAGGTTGATCTGCTCAGCAGTGCGGGCGGCGATGGTCGTAAGGAACTGGAGGATTATCAGTATCCGGCTCCGTTCACGGATCTCAGCGTCGGTACGCGTCAGGCGCAAAAGGCATTTGAGCGAAACCGCAGTGATGTCCGGTTAGCCAGTGGTTCGAGTGACCAAAGTGCGCTGGTCAGTGGCCACTTGTTTGAACTGACACATCCCAATCCGGCGTGGAGCCAGCAGTGGTTGCTGACGTCGGTGTTCCATGAGGGTAAACAGCCGCAGGTGCTGGAGGAGTCGATGCCTCGGACATCGGGAGCGTTTACTCAAGGCTATCGCAATCGTTTTGAAGCCATCCCCGGGAAGGTGCCGTTTCGTCCACCGCTCAGGCACCGCAAACCAAGGGTTTTAGGCAGCCAGCATGCGGTAGTTACAGGTCCGCCCGGCGAAGAGATCTACTGCGACGAATACGGGCGGATCAAGGTCAAGTTCTTCTGGGATCGTGAAGGCTCGCGTAACGAGCATTCCAGCTGCTGGCTGCGGGTCGCCACCGGTTGGGCCCATGAGCAATACGGCACGGTGATGATTCCTCGAGTCGGCATGGAAGTGATCGTGGGTTACTTCGAAGCCGATCCCGACCAGCCTTACGTGCAGGCCTGCCTGCCCAATGCCGGTACCCGAGCGCCGCTGAACCTGCCTATGCAGAACACCCAGACCGTGCTCAAAACCCAAAGCAGCCCAGGCGGCGCAGGCTTCAACGAACTGCGCATCGAAGACCGCAAAGGTGCCGAATCCATTTCCATCCGCGCTCAACGCAACTGGTCTGAGCATGTACTGAACGATCAGTCGATCCAGGTAGATAACCAGCGCAAGGTCAACGTCACCGGGCTGTCCAGCCACGAGCTGCATGGCGAAGAACACCACCTTACCCATGGGGCACGCAAAACCCAGGTGCTGGCCGATGACTCATTGACGGTGGTCGGTAATCAGCACATCAGCGCGGCTAATCATCTGGTCAGCACTGCGCAGGAAATACACCTGTCCGCCGGGCAGAACATGGTCATAGACGCCACGTTGAGTACGACGATCAAGGCGGGCGGTCACTGGATATCGATTACGCCAGCAGGGATTTTTACCAGCGTGCCGATTTTGTTGGGTGGGGTTCCTTTTCTGGGCATGCCTGCGGTTCCGCTCCCGCCGGTGCCTCTCGAAAAAAGAGTGGCGGTTCCGGGCGGTCCGTCCACACCGGTGATGGACGTCTCGGTTCAAGCCCTCCGTGACGAGTTCGAAGTTCTTCCTGCCCGCTGCGAGGCCTGCGAAGCCGCCAAAGCAGAAGATCTGGCGCAGGGAGGTTAGTCATGAACAACGCCCCCTCCTTTGCCAATTACCTATTGATCGACGGCGCGTTAAGGCCCGGCGCACTGGCCAGCCTTTATCAGCGTCATGAAATGTTTGAAATCGACCCGCTGTATTTGGGGACTCGCTGGAAAGACCTTTACGACCTCGGGCCGATTCTGGTCAAGCCTATGTCGGGCAGTACGCTTCTGTCGGAGTGGCTCGTTGATGAGGCGCTATGGGCAGACTCCACGCTGATTTTTAGCGAGGCTTCGATTCAGGAAGTCGCCACTCACCTTCGTCGGCTCATCAGCCCGCTCGACTGTAACGGTGGGAGCGGTTTACTGCGCTTCGCCGATCCGCTGGTGGCGCACTTTTGGCTGTCGAGTTTTTCTGGATCGGAAAACCTGCATCTGGGACCCATCCAGCATTGGTGGGTAGCCACGCCAAAGCAGACTTGGGCGCCGCGTTCGCAGTTGCCGTGGCAGACATTCAGCGGACGCCATACCGGATTGCCTTGGGACAACCGCTGCGCACTCTTGGGCCCTGACCAGATACTCGCGCTTGAGCGAACCCAACACTGGCGTTTTCTTGGGCGTGTCCACGCCTGGATCAGTGAGCGAACCCCTTCGTTCTTTCTCGACATGAGTAGCCCGCAGATCACTGACTGGTTGGACTCAAGCCTGGCAGCAGGCCTGGAATGGGGACTTTTAAGCGAGCGAGGGTTGGTTATCTGGATCGAGGCCTGCGCCGACGATGGTCAGGACTTCGCCACTCGCCCGCATGGCCATTACCAAAACTGGCTGACCCTCGATCCGGCACACGCCCGCCTGTCTCCCGAAGCACGAATCAAAGCTTTCGACGCGCACCGCTATGCGCAAAAGGATAACGCTCATGGCTGATAAAAACGGCAACCCTCAGCAGTGTCGCAACGCTCAGTTCTCCGATAAGCCCATGGCTAATCCGGGCGTCTGCCCGTTCAAAGGTCCGGACATCGCCATTGTGCCCATGCGCTATGCGCTGGATCGCTCCCGCTATGACGTCGATCCGAGTCAGCTCACGCCACTGAGTGCAGAAGGCAAATGGAAATGCCCTCCCAAACTGCAAAGCCGCGGCTACACCTTGCGACAGCTGCGCGATGGTTTTGTGTACGTCTACGACGAGACGGATGAAGTGCTGCACGAGTACCGCTTTCAGGCGCATGACGCGAGTCTGACTCGGATTGTCTGGGGCGAAGTCGAGCAAGATATCCGGTCTGCCTCAGGTGAAAGCCGCAGCCACCTTCTTTATCCCCGCACTCACAAGTTGCGCATGGCCTTCTCGCCGTTTCAATGGACCTGGCGCATGTGCCAGTTGATGAGTGCCAGCGGCGTGAAGCGTGCATCGTGGCTGCGGGAGCTGGACTTACGCGACTACAGCAGACAGATGAGCGCATGGCATACGCTGCCTTTGACCCGCCTGAGCAAAGGGGTAGTGGCAGACGTAGATCCCCATCCCGTCAAACACGACGGGCGCTTTGCTGATTCCGCCCATCCCCCTAAGGCAAACGACGAGGGCAAATACCCTTCTGTTCCCCTTGCCGCCGATGTTGTCTGGACCGGCAGCGTCGAGGACAAATCCAGTTCGGTATTGATCGCGCTGGACGACCCCCTTGCCATGCTCGAAGACCTAGGCATGCAGCTCGCGACTGATCAAGCCGCGCTTCATGCGTTTCAGCTGGAGCATGAGCACGCGCTGAACATTGCGTGCGTCGTAGAAAAACTATGCGGTGCAGCGGGGGACAAGTCTCTACTGCCCGCTTCGGTGCTTAATGACGAGGCGAAAGCGCGGCAGTACATCCGAGATGTGGAAGCATACTTTGAACAGCTTCAGGCCGAGGATGATGCCGCCGAAGGGCAGGACACGCTGACTTATGGTCTTGCCGAACGCCCGTCGCAGCATTTGGGCGAGGATATAAAGGGGAAGTACGGCGATTTGCCTGATCCAGCGTTGCGCAAAAGCTGGCAGGACCGCAGCAAGTGGCGTCGAGAGGTCGATCTGGAAGCGGCGCGGGAATACTCCGACACCCAGAACGCGCAACTGAAGATCTTTCGTGCTCACGTCACTGAAACCCAGAATGACATCAAGGCATTAGTCGGCTATGTCGGCACCGATCCGATTCGGCTGTTCATCGACACCACTCATTCAACCTCGCTGTTGTGTTTGCTGGAAGTGGTGTCCGACCTGCTTTGCAACCTGAGTCAGGACCTCACGTTCTCTCGCTGGCTGCAAGCGGAGGAAGAGAACAGCAAAACCCTGTTCGGCCATGCTCGTTTCGGCTTCTCCCATGTGATCAAAGATGCCATGACCAATGAAGCCAATCGCGTGATGCAGGGCATTTCCGATGTCACGGCATTGGTAGGGCGGGCAGGAGAACTGAACGGATTCCTCACCCACGATGCCTTGGCAGAAAAACCGTGGATCAAGGCGCTGAGCGAACCGGCGCAAATGACCCTGAATGCCTTGGTTGATCTGGCAAAAGGTGCAGGCAAGGCGACCCTGGAAAATATCCAGCTGGCGTTCTTTCCGGTCGACAGTCGTTTGGCCGGCGGTGCCATCAATCAAAACGCTGCCTTTATGCTGCGCAATCTGCTCATGGGGCATGTACTGCTCAACCACCCCGAGAAACTGCAAATCGACGAGGACTTCACCAAACAACACGCTGCCTGGAAGACCGAGCTCAACAAGGGGCGTGATCTTTACAAAACCGCTCAATATCGCTGGCTCTATCAGGCCAAACAATACGACCGCCGTGCTCTTGCTTCGATCATGCAAGACATTCAGCACCGGTTGACACAGCACAGGCTCAACGAGCCGCTGCTGTTTGACTATCGCAGCAAGCGCTACGGTCAGGTCATGCAGACCAAGATCTCGAATTTCTTCGCCAAACACGGCCAGCTCACCCAGGAATGGAGCAAACAGGCCAAAGCCTGGAGCGCCGAACATGGGCTTAATGCAGGTGCTATCACCTGGGGTATTGCAGCCATCAACCTGCTTAACACCTTCGTTACCTACGAGACGGCCAGCCGGGATGGTGAGTTGAATAAGAAGGATTGGGCGAAGGTAGCGTCGGCGGCGGCGTATACCGGGAATGCGTTGATGGCGGTGTTTGTCGAGACTGGATGGGGGGCGATGAAGGGGCTGGAGACCCAAATCAACAGCAAGACCGTGAAAATCACACAGCAGTCGGCTAGCTATTGGGCCGCTACGACAGGAAAGACTGCGTCTTGGGGAAAGTTGATTCGTGGGTTCGGCGCACGGATGGTTGGGCTCGGCGGCTTTGCGGTTGTGGCCGCGTCATTAGAGTGGTGGGACCTAAAAGATGACTCCACCCATAATGATGCAGTTATCGAAAAAAAAATCATGAATATAAAAATCACCGCGGTTATTGGTTTTTTTGCAATTGGAGTTGGACAGGTTTTGGCCGGCGGATTGGCCACTGCAGGCTATGGAGGGCTCGCTGCTGTCGCCATGCATCCGGTGTCCTTGGCATTTGCGGTAGTAGTAGGGCTGGTCTACTTGTTGTCGACGCTAGCTCTCAACTATTTGAAGCGTGACGTAGTCGGACATTGGCTTCACAAGTGCCGGTGGTCTCGCTACCCGGATGAGCGGTTTAAAGACCAAAATGAGGAGAATCAAACGTTCCTTGAAATTCAACTCGCTCCGGCGCTTTTCATAAAGCCAACATTCCATGCCAGCCAACATTACTTCCCTGATATTGGTTATCTACCAACTGAGACCCAAAACGGCGCCTGGGTGCAATTGCGACTGCCTGGCGCTACTCGAGGCGAATTGGCGCATGTGAATTTGACTGCAAGCGGCCGACCGCTTCCTGGCTTTCCGGTAGAGAGAGTTGGCGATAGTTTGAAGGACTGCTTTAGTGGCTACGGCACAGTTGAGGCCGTTGCTCAGTGGCGAAGAGTCTCGCCGCTCAAAACTCAGGCTCGCTTCAACGAGCCGCCGCAAACCATTTCGCCGCCAGCAGACGAAGACGTTATCTGGCAAACCTGGGTTCCGCTGACTGAAAGCGCAAAATACCTGGAACTGCAAGTTTGGTACCCGGAACACATTTTGACCATTCGAGAAGGCGACCAAGGTTATCGCTATCAGATTGAACTGACCCCAGAGGGAGAGAGTGATGGCAGTGAAAGTCGAGTGGTGGGTTCAAGTAAAAACTCTCTGACGGTTGAATCATTAGGCGGTCGCGCGGACGCTTTGCAGCTACCCGTTCCGCTGTAGTGACTGCGAGTGCGTACTAGGAGCGAGCAAAAACTTGCTCGCGGAAAGCACCCTGTCTTTCACAAAGCTTGATGGCTGGTCAGGCCTGCCCCACTTGGGGGGAGCTCGAATACTAAAGTTTTCTTATATGAGAGTAGTTAAGTAAATGAGTGCGAAAGATAATGCACAAGTACGTGAAGCGTCGATCGGCACAGATGTACCGCTGGAGACTGAAGCCAGCTCGATTTTCATGCGCTGGGAGATAAAGGCCCATGCACATCCTACGTTATATGGGGACGTACCCATGATTGCGCTTGGCGCATTTCCGTTTATGTTTTTTCTCTACGGTGTTTTTTTCATGAGAACGAAAATACAAGGCACTCATTTATAAATTCAGGTGCGTTTGGCATGGCGCTGGTTTTTTTCATCTGGATTGTAATCGTTCGACAAAAGACCTTCTATTCCTACCGTATTTCTGAGAAGGGTGGAGAAGTCGACTATTGGCTGTACTTTCCAAAGTGCGCCGGTTGGATATTCAAAGGCATTGCGGTTTTTGTATTGGTCACCGTGCTGGCCATAATCTCAATCATGCCAATGATGATTTTTGCTTTGGTCGGCGTCGGCGCTATTACCATCCCGGCTGCGTTGAAGTTGCTGGCCTGGGAGAATGAGATTGATAGCGGCAGTTTTGAGTGGGGTAGAGTGCAGTTGATAGTGGCGGATCGAAAGAGAAGTCTCGTGGTCCTTCAACGAAGATACGATCCCGATATTCCTTTTGAACAAAACTACATGTATTTCGAGGTTTTTTTGCCCAAGCAGCGGTTTGATGAGTTTATTAGAGCTTGCAAGCATTACGCCCCTTCCACCGTAGATTTTGAAGAGGGTGATGCTGGGTATTAGCCCATTACTCCGCATATTTTGGAGGCCAATGGAAGGGGAAAGGTATGGTCGTAGTAGTCTGTCTAAATATGCTATTGGATACCTATATGTCAAATTCAAGTGCAGTTGTTGAGGATGGAATTGGTCTCCGCAGAACGTTTGTGGCTTGGGAAATAAAAGCCTATCCACACCCGACGTTGCCGATGGATATAGGAATGGCAGCTTTGGGATTTTTTTTCTGCGGTTTTTTGGTATGCGAGGGTTTTTTCTACTCCGAGGAAAGTACAAGGCATGTGATGTCGCTGACAGGTTGGGTGGGTTTAGCCATCACGATATTTTTTTGGATTACTGTTGTTCGGCAAAAAACAGTTTACAGCTACCGCTTTACCGAATCCGGCTGCGAAGTCGAGTACTGGCTGAACTTCCCCAAGTCTGGATCTGTATTCTTCAAAGGCCTCGCCATCTTCGCCTTCATTGCCATCCTCTCCATGATCTCAATAGATCCAAGCCTGATTTGGATCGCTGCGGGGCCAGCGGGTATTTCCATCGCTGCGGCAGTTAAGCTTCTCAACTGGGAAAACCCCGTTGAGCACCATGCCACTGACTGGGCGCGCTATGACCTCGTCTTCATCGATCGCAAGCGAAAAATGGTCGTCCCCAGCTTTCATGCCGATCCCTTGGCAGGCTTCGAAGTCCACCTCGAAAAGGCCAGAATCGATGACTTCGTTGCCTTCCTGAAGACCGTTATGCCACACGCTGAATTTTGCGAAGCCGAGTGGAAGTGGTAACCCCTCAGCCACCTGGAATTACCCAACCCGACAAGCGGTCCCACCACGGAACGATTCCCGTGAACCGGGCGTCATAACCTCCCTTGAGCCAGCCTCCATCGGCCTCGCGATTAGCCGTCGCGGGGCTTCCATGTTTTAATTGAACGCTCGTTCAATTAAAACCGGTGGTTCGCTGCCCGCTCATAACAGGAGGCTTACCCTTGCTTAATCCGTTTGTTGCTGTCTTTGCCTACGACCTTGAGGTGCATGGCTCATGAGTGCACCTGCTAGCCAATCCAGCGGTATGGTTCGTATGAATCCGCCGGTGTTTTATTTCGCGGCGACGGTTATTTTGCTGTTCGGTGTGCTGGTCATTTCCTTCCCTGAGACTGCTGGTCAGTGGTTGCTGGCGGCGCAGAACTGGGCGGCCAATACGGTCGGCTGGTATTACATGCTGGCGATGACGATCTATCTGGTCTTCGTGGTGGTCACCGCCTTGTCTGGTTACGGCAAGATCAAGCTCGGTGCCGACCACGACGAACCCGAATTCAGTTATCTGTCCTGGGCGGGCATGCTGTTCGCTGCCGGGATCAGCATCACGCTGTTCTTCTTCTGCGTCTCTGAACCGCTGACTCACATGCTGCAGCCGCCGCAAGGCGAGGGTGGCACGACTGAGGCGGCGCGTCAGGCGATGCAGTTGCTGTTTCTGCACTGGGGCCTGCATGGCTGGGGTGTGTTTGCGTTTGTCGGCATGGCGCTGGCGTATTTTGCGTATCGCCATAATCTGCCGTTGGCGCTGCGCTCCGCGCTGTACCCGCTGATCGGTAAGCGCATCAATGGCCCCATCGGTTATGCGGTGGATGGCTTCGGTATCATCGCGACCATTTTTGGTCTCGGTGCTGATATGGGCTTTGGGGTCTTGCACCTCAATTCCGGGCTGGATTATCTGTTTGATATTCCCCATACCCAATGGATTCAGGTCGGGCTGATCACGCTGATGATGGGCGCGGCGATCCTGGTGGCGATAGCCGGTGTCGACAAGGGCGTGCGCGTCATGTCCGACATCAACATGCTGCTGGCCTGTGCGCTGCTGCTGTTTGTGTTGTTTGCCGGGCCGACGCAGCATTTGCTTAACACGCTGGTGCAGAACATCGGTGATTACCTCGGGGCGATCACCACCAAGAGTTTTGATGTGTATGCCTACGACAAGCCCAGTGAATGGCTGGGCGGCTGGACAGTGTTTTACTGGGCCTGGTGGATTGCCTGGTCGCCGTTTGTAGGCCTGTTCATTGCGCGTATTTCCCGTGGTCGGACCATTCGTGAGTTCGTGTTCGGTGTACTGCTGATTCCGTTGGGCTTCACGTTGGCGTGGATGTCGATTTTCGGTAACAGCGCCATCGATCAGGTGCTCAATCACGGCATGGTCGCGCTGGGCCAGTCGGCCATTGATGATCCGTCGCGCACGCTCTACTTGCTACTGGAAACCTATCCATGGAGCAAAACCGTTATTGCGGTGACGGTGTTCATCAGCTTTGTATTCTTCGTCACCTCGGCAGACTCGGGCACAGTGGTGCTTTCGACGCTGTCGGCCAAAGGCGGTAACGCGGATGAAGACGGTCCGAAGTGGCTCCGTGTGTTCTGGGGTGTGGCGACTGCGCTGGTGACCAGTGGCTTGCTGTTCTCTGGCAGCATCGATGCGTTGAAATCAGCGGTGGTGCTGACGTCGTTGCCGTTCTCGCTGATTCTGCTTTTGATGATGTGGGGGCTGCACAAGGCGTTCTTCATGGAGTCCCAGCGTCAGATCGCACAGTTGTATTCGTTGGCTCCGGTGTCAGGCGCTCGACGTGGCGGTTGGCGTCAGCGTTTGAGCCAGGCCGTGCATTATCCGTCGCGAGACGAGGTGTACCGCTTCCTCGACCAAACCGTGCGCCCGGCTATCGAAGACGTGACTGCCGTGTTTGTCGAGAAAGGCCTGAACGTTGTCACTCAGCCTGATCCGGCCAACGACAGCGTCAGCCTGGAAATCGGCCATGGCGAAGAGCGGCCGTTCATTTATCAGGTAATGATGAAGGGCTTCTTCACGCCGTCGTTTGCGCGTGGCGGGATGGGCTCCAAGCAGTTGAACAATCGCCGCTATTACCGCGCCGAAGTGCATCTGAGCGAGGGCAGTCAGGATTATGACCTGGTGGGTTACACCAAAGAGCAGGTCATCAACGACATCCTTGACCAGTACGAACGCCATATGCAGTTCCTGCATTTGGTGCGGTAGGCCAGTGAGGCCATCAAACCTCGGTCCCACAGAGTTGCGTAGATTCTGTGGGAGCCGAGCTTGCTCGCGATAAGTTTGGACGCGGTTGCCAGTCAAACCGTGTCTCCGTTCATTGCGGGCAAGCACCGCTTATAGGTGGGCTTCATTCGTGAAGGCGGTATTCCTGACTGCACAGATACATCGAATGTACCTGCCCTTTCGCGAATGAATTCGCTCCCACGGATTTGTGTGCGGCTTCAGGTTCATGGTGGGCCTGTGGGACCGACCGGGGTGGCGCTCCACTTCATTCGTGAAAGCGGTATTCCTGACAGCACAGATACATCGAATGTACCGGCCCCTTCGCGAATGAATTCGCTCCCACGGATTTGTGTGCGGCTTCAGGTTCATGATGAGCCTGTGGGACCGAATTCATTCTGCAGGCCAACATAGAGTCTCCTTCAGGGCTTAGAGTTAGCAACTCGGCTCACACCGATCTACGCCAACCCACCGTTGGCACGCAGGATCTGCCCGTTGACCCAGCCCGATTCCGGCCCGGCGAGAAAGGACACGACATTGGCGATGTCTTCTGGCTGACCCAGGCGTTGCAGGGGCGGCATGTTTGCGAAGTTCTTGATTTGCTCTTCGGTTTTGCCATTCAGGAACAGCTCGGTAGCTACGGGACCGGGTGCTACTGCGTTGACGGTGATGTTGCGTCCGCGCAGTTCTTTGGCGAACACATGGGTGAATGATTCAACCGCGGCTTTGGTCGCGTTGTAGATCGCGTAGCCAGGAATGTTCAGCGCCAGCGCCGAGCTGGAGAAGTTGATGATCCGCCCGCCGTCGTTCATTCGAGCACTGGCTTCACGCAATGTGTTGAAGGTGCCGCGTGTGTTGATGGCGAAGGTCTGTTCGAACAGTTCGTCGCTGGTCTCGGCAATGGGCATGGTTTTCATGATCCCGGCGTTGTTGACCAGCACGTCGATCTTGCCCAGTTTTTGCTCGGTCAGGTCAAACATGGCGCGGACTTCGTTTGTGTCGGCCACGTTGGCTTTGACCGCGATGGCCTGACCGCCATCGGCGATCAACTCTGCCACCAGTGAGTCAGCTTCGCTGGCGCTGTTGGCGTAGTTGACGACCACTGCAAAACCATCGGCTGACAAGCGTTTGGCGATCTCTGCACCGATGCCGCGAGACGCTCCAGTGACAATGGCGACTTTGCGAGGATTGTTCTGATTCATGGTCCACCTCCATTTTGAATGTGCCGATACTTTTACATGCTGTACGCAGTTATAAACAGGCATGGATTGGCATTGATGTTGGGTAAACCTGAGCAAAACACAGGACCTGTAGGAGCTGCCGAAGGCTGCGATCGCGGCGTGTCAGGATAAATGCTTCGCTGCCTTAGGCAGCTCTCGTCAAACAAGATAAATCACTGAGTAGATGCGGTTTTTTGTGGAAGCGGTTCTTGCCCGCGATAAGAACACCGCAATTCCCATTTAAATCGCGTCGCCCTTATCGCGGGCAAACACCGCTCCCACATTGATATCTGTTTGCTGTGTGACAGCACGGTGTCAGTGACACCGGGGCGGCTCAGAGAGTGCATTTCAATCCAGTTGTTTTGCATTTTTGATGAGAGATTAGCTTGCTCGTGAAGCGTTGTAGCAGACAATCCGGTTATGACGGTGAGATCGCAATCGCGAGCAAGCTCACTCCTACAGGCGCCCATGGTTGATGCGAGACAACGCGGTGTCTGCATCCAGCAGCGTGCAAAAGCAAAAAAGCCCAGAGCTGCATACGCAACCCCGGGCTTTTTGGGTGAGGGCTTTAATCAGCCTTCATCACCCTCGTCATCGTCACCACCATCAATCTTCATGCCCAGTTCCTTGATCTTGCGAGTCAAGGTGTTGCGGCCCCAGCCCAGCAGCACGGCGGCGTCGCGACGACGGCCAGCGGTATGCTTGAGGGCGGTTTCGATCATGATGCGCTCGAAGGTCGGCACGGCGCTGTCCAGCAGGCTGGATTGGCCGCGGGCCAAAGCCTGATCGGCCCATTGACGCAATGCCTGTTCCCAGTTGGTCACCGGCGCTGCATCTTGCGGCAGGCTCAGCAGCTCGGGTGGCAGGTCGCTGATGTGCACTTCACGGCCCGAGGCCATGACGGTGATCCAGCGGCAGGTATTTTCCAGCTGACGCACGTTACCTGGCCAAGGCAGGTGTTTGAGGTATTCCTCGGTTTCCGCCTTGAGCAGTTTCGGTTCGACCGCCAGTTCCTGCGCCGCACGGCTAAGGAAGTGTTTGGCCAGAGTCGGGATGTCTTCGCGACGATCCGACATGCGCGGGATGTGGATACGAATCACGTTCAGACGGTGAAACAAGTCTTCCCGGAATTTGCCAGCCTGCACCAGTGTTTCCAGGTTCTGGTGAGTCGCCGCAATGATGCGCACGTCAACTTTGACCGGCGTGTGGCCGCCCACGCGATAGAACTCGCCGTCAGCCAGAACCCGTAGCAAACGGGTTTGAGTGTCAGCAGGCATGTCGCCGATTTCATCGAGGAACAGCGTGCCGCCATCCGCTTGTTCGAAACGGCCGCGACGCAGGTTTGCTGCGCCGGTAAACGCGCCTTTTTCGTGGCCGAACAGTTCCGATTCCATCAAGTCTTTTGGAATCGCAGCCATGTTCAGCGCAATGAACGGCGAGGCCGAGCGTGGGCTGTGGCGATGCAAGGCGTGGGCAACCAGTTCTTTACCGGTCCCTGACTCGCCGTTGATCAACACGGTGATGTTGGAGTGGCTCAGACGGCCGATGGCCCGAAACACTTCCTGCATCGCTGGCGCTTCGCCAATGATTTCAGGGGTGCGGGTCAGTGTCGGCGCAACGTCCATGCCTTGCTGTTCCTGGGCATGCAGGTTGGCACGCTTGACCAGAGAAACGGCTTCATCGACGTCGAATGGTTTTGGCAGGTACTCGAACGCGCCGCCTTGATAAGAGGCAACAGCGCTGTCGAGGTCTGAATGGGCGGTCATGATGATGACCGGCAGGCGTGGGTGTTGCTCGCGAATGCGCGCCAACAGGTCCAGGCCACTGGCACCCGGCATGCGGATGTCGGAGATGATCACATCCGGTTGTTGACGAGCCAGGCGACTCATCACGCCGTCGGCGCTGTCGAAGCTTTGTGTGGTCATGCCTTCTTGCTGCAAGGCTTTTTCCAGAACCCAACGAATGGAACGATCGTCATCTACGATCCAGACAGTTTCACTACGGCTCATGTCGAAGCTGCTCCTTGTTCCAGCGGCAGGAAGATCGAGAAGGTGGTGTGGCCAGGATGGCTGTCACACTCGATCAGCCCCTGGTGCTGACTAATGATGTTCTGCGTTATCGCAAGACCGAGCCCAGTGCCGTCAGGGCGGCCACTGACCATCGGGTAGAAAATGGTTTCCTGAAGCTCCGCGGGGATTCCAGGACCGTTGTCGATAATTTCGATTTTGCTGACCAGCCGGTGACGCACATGGCCGATGGTGAACTGACGCATCGCACGGGTGCGCAGGCTGATCCGGCCCAGACGCAGCTCGTTCTGACTACTGATGGCCTGCATCGCATTTCGCACGATATTGAGCACGGCCTGAATCATCTGTTCGCGGTCGATCAATACGTCGGGAATACTTGGATCATAGTCGCGCACCAGCGTGATGCACCCTTGGCTTTCTGCTTCGACCAGGCTGCAGACGCGTTCGAGCACTTCGTGCACGTTGGTCATGGCCAGCGAAGGCAACTTGTTCGATCCGAGCATGCGATCCACCAGGTTTCTCAGGCGGTCGGCTTCCTCGATGATGACGTTGGTGTAGTCCTTCAAACTCTCTTCAGGCAGCTCACGGGCGAGTAATTGCGCTGCGCCGCGAATACCGCCGAGTGGATTCTTGATTTCGTGAGCCAGGCCACGCACCAACATTTTGGTGGTTTCCTGCTTGGACAGCTGCGCTTCTTCTTTGGTGATGCGCAGCAGACGGTCACGCGGATGGACCTCCAGCAGCAACAAGGTCTCGCCCTGGCTGAGGATTGGCGTTACCGCGTAATCAACCGTCAGTGTCTGGCCGGTAAGGGCGGTGAGCATGGCTTCGCGTTTGGTAAACGGGTGCGCTTGTTCCACCGCCTGGCGCAGGGAGCTCAGGGCTTCTGCAGATTCAGTGAACAGCTCGCTGATGAATTGCCCATGGCTGCGCTGACCGCTGATGGCCAGCAGCATCTCCGCTGCCGGGTTCATGTACTCAAGGCGCAGGTCGGCATTGAGCAGAATGGTGGCAGTGGTCAGGTTGTCGAGTAACAAACGGTGCAGCGCGTCGCTGATAGTCATTAAAGTCGTTGACCTCTTTTGGCTCATTGCGATTCCAGGCGAGCCTCGGGTCGCAGGCGCTGGTTGGTCTTCTCCAGCGTGGGTAACGCCACTGATACGTTTGTATCCAGTGCAGATAAAGGTGCTGTTATAGCCAAGTTGCAAAAACCAAACCAAGGCTCCGAAAAGAAGCGTTTAATCTGCAAAATCGGGCTTTTTTTGGACAGTGCGTTTGAATGGTTCATTGGTGCGGACCATTTTCGAACCAAAATGGGGTGGTGGGTCCGCTGGCTTGCAATATCTTGCACCAATTTAGGGCTTTGGTGTTTGGGGAGGGGAATCTGAATCAAAAGAAAGGCAGGATGCTGCTCTCTTCTTCTGGTTTGTCCTTTATGGGGCACTCAGGCCGGATGCCGTATTCGGCGGTTTTGCAGGGATTGGCGAGACGCTTTTGCGCCAGTGAAATACGCAGCAGGTGAAAGGGCTGATTCGGCGTTTTTTCCAGCACGCGTCCTGTCTCATCGAGAATCTCCACCGCGAGCTGGTGGGTGCCTCGATCAACATTCTTCAACGGGAAGACAGGGCTTCGTCCGGCTTGGGCGTAAGGCTGACCATCAACCAGGAGCCGATAGCTATGACCCGGCTGCAAGGCGGGGTCGCTGGTGACGGTGACAATGAGTTCGCCCTGGGCGCTGCGCACCGTTGCGTCCGGTTCTGGCACCAGAATCCGTAGCAGGTCGTAACGAAACATCGCTTTGGGTTTTGCCTTGGGCGGCGCGCTTTGCTGGACGGTGCGTTTGGGGGGCGATCCGGTGGTGTTATTGCTGGGCAGGATCTCCACGCGCTTCGCGTTCTTGTGAGGCTGATCGGTGAAGACCCGGTTACCTTGTGCGTCCGTATAGGTATACACCTCCGCAAGCGCTGATGTGGGCAGGGTAATCAGCAGCCAGGCGAGCATGCTGATACTCAGCCGGGATTCAAGGTTTGCCGACATGAACGCGCTGCACCGTCAGAGTGATGGTTGGGCTTTGCTGGATGATGCGGCCGTTATCCAGCACAGCCACTGCAAAGCTGTGCTCTCCACGATCAATATTGACGACCTGCAGGCGCGGCACGTTGCCCGGTTGGCCATAGAGGTCGCCGTCGACCACCAGTTGCAGCAAATGCCCCTGCATCAATCTTGGTTTGATCGATACGCCAACGGTGAAGGTGCCGTTGTTGGCGCGTAACGCCTCGTCGGTCGGAAGATCGGCCAACTCCAGCGTTTCGTAGCCCGCTTGCGCCTGAGCCTGGGGTTGCGGATTTTGCGGTGGTGTCACCGGGGTCGCCATTTTCTGGGTATCAACGCTATTGAGCGGCGGCAGTTCGACAACCTTGGCCTTCACACCATCAGGCGGCTGATTGCTGAACGCGGCGTTGCCGTTGGCGTCCGTGTATTTGTAGATCTGCGCCGCTGCGGGCAATGCGATCAACAGCAGCAGACAGATGAGGCTTCGGTGCATGCAGGCTCCGTGGCGTTGATGCAGTTGGCGGTGTAATGGGCGCAGCATAGAACATAAATCAGCTTAAGCGGCTCGTGATCATTTACGGATAACGCACAACTCGCCGACTGCGCGAGTCAGTGCAATATCATGAATCGGGTCTTTGGCTTGCAGTCGGGACTGTTGAATCAGCCAGTTTGGGCATTGCGGGTCCTGACGGTACGGCGCAAAGGCTGAGTATTCGCGCAGTAATCGGGTCTGTAGCTGATCCAGTTGTGGGCGAATCTGCCCGACCAGATCCGGCCGTGGGGTGTCTGGCGCCTTACCGGCTTCGTACCACTTCGCGAGAAGTGCGTACTGCACCAGCTTGTTCGCTTCGATCTGCGCAGCGAGGAATTGGCTGACGTCCTGTGGATCCAGATTGTAGGTCGGTGCGAGCGTTGCGGCAGCTGCGATGACCTGAGCTTCACGGGCGCTGTCCTGAATTGGTTTTCCGCTGTCCCATTTGGTCAGCGCGACCTGGTCTGCGATGGCAAGGCGTTCGCTGATGGTTACCATCAGAGGTGCTAGCGCCGCAGGGGCGGGCGAAGTCGTGGGGGTCACTGCGCAGGCGGTCAGGCTGGTGAAGGTGGCGCAGAGGAGAAGCAGGCGTGGTTTATTGGTCATCTCTCTTTTTCTCTTCTGAGTCGGGATGTAATTTGATAATGAATCTGTAGGAGCGCACGAGCACCGCGAGGCCGCGATAGCGGTACATCAGAC